>QIAS01000014.1:6327-6549 GCA_003225615.1 Acidobacteriota bacterium
GTTCTCAATGTCCGCCTTGCTAAGGCACCAAGGATTTCACTGCAGTTGCGTAGAGCGGGGCCCAATGCCATAAGGCGGAGAGGTAAGGAGGGATGCAGCTACTTACGGCATTGCGATAGATTCAGCATCTGCTCTGGAGGGTTGCTTCTAGTTTGCCAAGAAGGGGTGTCGCAGCGTCCACCGACGTCTATAGGAAGCGGTCTGCGATGTCCTCATTCTTCG
>QIAS01000158.1:0-3728 GCA_003225615.1 Acidobacteriota bacterium
TGTACCTGACCGGGGGCGCCATCCGCGACATTATCAGCGGATTTCCTATTCGCGATCTCGATTTTACGGTGCAGGGGAATCCTCTGCGATTGCAGAAAGATCTGGAACGAGCCGGGGTGCGAATCAGTAATGTCGATGACGATGTGAAATCGCTTCTGCTGGTTCTGCCGGGAAATGTGCGTGCTGAGGTCAGCATGGCGCGTACCGAACGATACGAGAAGACCGGGAAACCACCCATCGTCACGCCCGCGACAATTATTGAGGACTTGCGGCGGCGGGATTTCACCATCAACGCAATGGCGTTGTCGCTGAACCCGGGTTCGCGCGGACTACTGATGGATCCCTTTAATGGCGCAGCCGACATCGAGGCGAAGTTACTGCGCATTCTCCACAACTACGCGTTTGTGGAAGATCCGTCACGCCTGATTCGGGCGAGTCGGTTTGCAGCGCGCTTTCATTGGCCACTCGAGGAGCGGACGCAGGCACGTTATGAGTCGGCCAGAGAAAATAATTACATCGAGTACATTACCGACAAGGCGATTGGGAATGAGATCGCGCAGCTGGCGTTTGAAGACGACCCGCTGCACATCATTCGGGTGCTCGAGAAAGACGACTGGCTCAAGGTCTTGAATCCGCACTGGACCACGGCCAAAGTTGATTCCGCCGGGCTGGCCCAGCTGATGAAAATGCGTCAGCAGATGAACGACTTGGGCTACTGGCCCGATCCTGCTCCTGCGGTGCTTTACTTCCTCACTGCGAGGCTCGGCGACAAAGACATTGCCGACTTACGCAAACTCATTCCGCGCAAAGATTTGGTCGAAAGCTGGCGCGACCTGGAAGAGAACGCCAAAGATCTGGCCAAGAAATTAATGGGGAAGGAAGCGGCAACGCCTTCACGCACCTGGAAAGTATTGTCGGAAGCGAGGCCGGAGATGGTGCTATTCCTTTCGGTCACGGCGCGGCAGCAGGCGGTGGTGCAGAAGATCAGGAACTTCTTTACTAAATGGCGGCAGGTGCAGCAGAAGATACCGTTGCCGGAGATGACGGAATTGCTGATTACGCCACAGCTACCGGAATACCCGAAGATTGCGCATGAAGTGTTTATGCTTCTGCTGGACGGCAAGCTGCGTTCGCGGACGGAGATTCTGAAATTTCTGAAGCCGTTCGCGCCGCCTCCACCCCCGCCTCCGCCCCCGCCGACCAAACGCGGACGAGCTGCCAAGGCTGCAGTCGCGGGCGGGAATGGAGCTGCGCCCCCGGCGCAAGCCGCGGGCAAGAAGAAAGGAAAAGGCGAACCTGTGGTAGTCGCTCAGGTGTCTACTAAGAAAGAAGCGTCGATCGGGACCGCCAAGGAACACAAGAAGGCGGAGCCCAAATCTGTGAAGTCTTCGCCCAAGCATCAAAGCAACAAACCCAAGCTCAAGAAGCGCAGATAAGCGCTCTCTGTGCACTAACAAGCTTCCGCATATCAGCGGACGCCTAAGCCGTTCAAAGCATCCGCCGACGTTTGAGATGGTTGCCGTATGAAGCACGGAGCCGGGGAGGAGAACTGAACGTTTCCGCGACAAAGATTTGACACGCGGGGAACCCATCCTTGCGCCGGAAACGGCAGTATAATTACGCCATGCGGCGCCTGAGTTCTATCGCGGTGGTCGCCATATTGGCAGCATTGCCAGCGTTTGCCCAGATGCGCGGTACAGGGCGCGCCGGGCCAGCGATGGCACGTCCAGCGTTTGGGGGCCGCGGAACGGTAGTGAGCCGTGCTCCTGGATTCGCACCGGCGGTGCGGGGCGGAGTCCGCTTCAGCACGTTTGGTGGGTTTGGCTCCTTTGGCCGACCATTCTTCCCGGGACGTTTTCATCGTCACCACTTCTTTTTCCAGAGTGCTTTTTTCTTTCCCTTCTACTCGTCTGCTTACTATCCAGCCTATTATCCGATGGCGACTTACTACGGCTATGATTCTTCCGCGCAATATGATGAGCAGCGCGCGATGGCGCGGGAGATCGATCAGTTGAGCTATGAGGTGGAGCGGTTGCGGGAGGAAGGCGCGGAGCGGAGCTACGCGAGCGCTCCGCCGGCGTCACCGAAGGCGGAAACCAGGCAAGAGCCCGGGAAACCAACGGTTCTGGTATTTCGCGACAAGCACATTCAGGAAGTTGAGAATTACGCCATTACCGGTGAGACGCTGTGGGTTTTCAACGAACAGAGGGCGAAGAAAATTCCCCTGTCGGAGTTGGACGTTCCGGCTACAACGAAGTTGAATGAAGAGCGTGGGTTGGAGTTTAAAGTCCCGGCCCGCTGAGGCGTCCTCCGACTGGTTGTCCAACCTTTTGTGTTTCAATCCTTCGTCCTCAGTGCCCCTATGTCGCCCTTGAAGAGGGCTCGGGTCCGTTGGGCAGCTTTCCCAGCGCTTACGCGCTGGGCTAATGAAGTCCGCCGCTCTGCGGCTGGGGTTTGACAAAGCGCGCCGAGTTTGGTTCTGGAGGCTGAAAAACGCCTTGGTTGTAGCGTTGCGCGGTCTTTGCGTCCGGAGGCTGGTGATCCATTTTTGTCGGCGACTGGAGTCGGGTATTTTCTGCCGCGGCTCGCAATGCACCAATTTCGGTCGTTGCGTGAGGCCTTTCAACCATTAAAATGATTCATAACACTAGCTCCTAACTACAAGCTACTGGCTACTCATCTAATGTCCCAATTCGTTCATCTGCACCTCCATACCGACTATTCCATGCTCGATGGCGCCTGCGATGTGAACAAGCTCGTGCATCGTGTGCACGAGCTGGGGATGCCCGCGGTTGCCATGACCGACCATGGCAATATTTTTGGGGCTGTTCATTTTGTGAATGCGGCGCACAAGGTGGGGGTCAAGCCCATTGTGGGGTGCGAGCTTTATATCTGTCAGAAGGAAGACCACAACATCGAGCGCACGCCTCCCGACGGAGACGCTTACAACCATCTCCTGGTTCTAGCCGAGAACGAAGAGGGCTACCGCAACCTGGTCAAGATCACCTCTGAAGCTTCGCTTCATGGTTTCTATTACAAACCGCGGGTGAGTAAGAGATTTCTGGCGGAACATTCTCCCGGGTTGATTGGCCTTTCAGGGTGTTTGAAGGGCGAAGTGGCCGAACGCTTGATGGAAGGGAAGTATGAGGCGGCGCGAGAGGCGGCTTCCACCTACCGAGACATTTTCGGGACGAGCAATTTCTATCTGGAAATCCAGGACCAGGGCTTGGAGATGGAGAACCGCATTCGTCCTGATCTGTTCCGACTGGAAAAAGACTTAGGGCTGCCTCTGGTAGCGACGAACGACAGCCATTACCTTTGCGAGGACGACGCGCATGCACAGGATGTGATGCTGTGCATCCAGACCGGGAAGTCGCTGAGCGACACGAACCGCATGAAGTTCCACGGTACGCAGTTCTATGTGAAGAGCCATGAGGAGATGGCACGGGTTTTCAAGGATTCTCCCGATGTACTGGTGCGGACGCTGGACATTGCCGAACGATGCAACATGCGGATGGAGAAGGTCAGCAACCCATTTCCTGATTTCGAGGTGCCGGCTGGTTTCACGCCGGACAGCTACTTCGAACACGTGACGCGGGAGGGTTTCGCGCGGCGGATGGAGACTCTGCGGGGGTTGGCGGACCGAGGCCAATTGAAGCATAGCCTGGCAGATTATGAGCAGCGGCTGGCGCGCGAGATTGCGATTATCCAGCAGATGAGCTTTTCGG
>QIAS01000158.1:3737-8572 GCA_003225615.1 Acidobacteriota bacterium
AGACCGCGATATTCCGGTAGGACCGGGACGCGGGTCGGCGGCCGGTTCGTTGGTTTCGTATTCACTAGGGATCACCGATTTGGATCCTTTGCAGCACGAACTGCTCTTTGAACGTTTTCTGAATCCTGAGCGGGTGTCCATGCCGGACATCGACATTGATTTCTGCATGAACCGGCGTGGCGAAGTCATCGACTACGTGACGCGCAAGTATGGCCGGGAAAACGTGGCGCAGATCATCACCTTCGGGACTATGGCAGCGAAGGCTGCAATCAAGGATGTCGGGCGGGCGATGGAAATTCCCTATAACGATGTCGATCGCATCGCCAAGATGGTTCCCACCCAGCTCAACATCACGTTGGAGCAGGCACTCCAGGATTCCCCCTCGCTGCGGCAGGCTTACGAAAACGATGCGCAGGTTCGCGAACTGCTCAATACGGCCAAGAAATTGGAAGACCTGGTGCGGAATGCCGGTGTACATGCGGCTGGGGTGGTGATCGCGCCGCGGCCTTTGACCGACCTCGTTCCCTTGTACAAGACGAAGAACGATGAAATCGTTACCGCCTTTGACATGGTCGCCATCGAGAAGATGGGCCTGCTGAAGATGGATTTCCTTGGCCTGACCACGTTGACCATTCTGGACGACACCATCCGGCTCATCGCGCAGACCCGCGGCGAGAAGATGACCTTGGAAGGCATTCCGCTCGTGGACGGGGACACCTATGAAAGGGTTTTTCACAAAGGGCTGACTTCGGGCGTGTTTCAGTTTGAATCGCATGGCATGCGCGACGTGCTGCGGCGTTATCAACCCAATTCCATTGAAGATCTCACCGCCTTGAATGCGTTATACCGTCCGGGACCGATCCAGGGTGGCATGATTGATGACTTCATCGACCGCAAGCACGGGCGGAAGAAGATTGAATACGAGCTTCCGGAATTGAAGGAAATTCTGGAAGAGACGCTTGGGGTCATCGTCTATCAGGAACAGGTGATGCAGATTGCCAACCGGCTGGCGGGATACTCCCTGGGCGAAGCCGACCTGCTGCGACGTGCCATGGGTAAGAAGAAGGCGGACGAGATGGCCAAGCAGCGGGAAAGGTTTGTGGAAGGGGCGGTGCAGCGCGGTTTCCCGCAGAAGAAGATTGAAAAGATCTTTGATCTTATGGCTCAGTTCGCGGGCTATGGATTCAACAAATCGCATTCCGCCGCATATGCGCTGCTGGCTTACCACACGGCGTATCTGAAGACCCATTACCCGGTCGAGTTTATGGCGGCTTTGTTGACCTCGGTGACGAGCAACACCGATGACGTGGTGAAGTACATCAACGAGTGCCGCGAGATGGGGATTGCGGTGGAAGCGCCGGATATCCACGTCAGCGATGCGAACTTCACTCCGCATGGGGCAGCGATCCGGTTCGGACTGGCGGCGGTCAAGAATGTGGGACACAATGCGATTGAATCGATCCTGGCGGGACGCAAGAAACTGGGTGGGTACCGGACGATTTTCGAATTTTGCGAAAGCGTTGACTTACGGCTGCTGAATAAGCGTGTGCTGGAGTCCTTGATCAAGAGCGGTGCCATGGATTCACTTGGGCGGCGGGCGCAATTGATGGCAGTGATCGATCGCGCGATTGAGCGGGCACAGAAAACGCAGCGGGACGCGGAGTCCGGGCAGCACGGTTTGTTTGGCGTATTTCAGCAGGAGGAAGCGCACAACGGCAACGATCGTTTGCCTGAAGTCCCTGACTGGGATGAGCACACCCGTCTGGCCAATGAAAAAGAGATTCTTGGATTCTTTATCACAGGACATCCGCTCGAGAAGTACAAGGACAAACTGGCCGATTTCAGCGCGCTTACGGTGGAAGAGATCTGCGCGATGAAGTCGTCGACCGGGAGAGACGAGATCTGCACCGGAGGAATCATTGGCAATGTGCGGGTGCTCAAATCGAAACGTGGCGATTTCTACGCGCAGGGAACTCTGGAGGATATGTCAGGGTCGGTGGAGATGCTGGTGTTCCCGGACGCTTACAAACGCCTGCAGGATAAAGTGAAGCTTGAAGTCCCGGTGCTGGTTCGCGGCGGGGTGCGGATTGAGGAGGGAGCGAATCCCAAGCTAACGGTCAGCGAGATCACGCCGCTAGAGGAAGCCAAGGCTCCGCTGCCACGGTCCATCCGAATCCGCATCCCCTTAGAGAACGCGAACGATTCGACGGTGGATGCTCTGCATGGCCTGTTTGGTGAGCGTAAAGGCGAAGCCAAGGTGTTGTTTGATTTGGAACGGCAGGGCGATTTCATGGTGGTGATGGAAGCAGAAGGCTATAATGTCCAACCGGACCGCAATTTTATCGCGCGCGTGGAACAGTTGTGCGGCCGTGGCAGCGTGCGCATCATTAATTAAGATTGGCGTCAGATGAATTCTACCCGCAGCCAGAGACGGGCCGCGAAAGCGGCAGCTGCAGCAGCAAGCATCAACAACAGCCAAAGCGTGGCCGGCGCTGAGTTCCTGCTATCCATGGTGGAGACGCATTGGGCAGGGAACGGTAACGGCGGCAAAATGGAATCTGGATTGAGAGCGCAGCAGGAACTGGAGAAGATCGAGCAGCAGATTGCGCACCTGGAATCCGCCCCGGGACAGGATGCGCATACCCGCCGTGAAATTCACCGACTACACGAGCGAGTGAATGCCTTGCGGCGCGAAATTTCCGCGCACCTGGGTGCCTGGGAAAAAACCGAACTGGCCCGCCATCCGCAACGTCCTTACACGCTGGATTATATCGAGCGTATTTTCACCGACTGGAGTGAAATCCATGGAGACCGTGGATTTGCGGACGATCCCGCGATCGTCTGCGGCATGGCGCGTTTTCATGGAGACGAGGTGCTGGTGATTGGTCACCAGAAAGCCCGCGACACCAAGCAGAAGGTGTATCGCAATTTCGGGATGACTAATCCAGAGGGATATCGCAAGGCTTTGCGGGCGATGAAGATGGCGGAAAAGTTCGGGCGGCCGGTTTTCACTTTCGTGGACACACCCGGGGCGTATCCTGGGCTGGGCGCGGAAGAGCGCGGGCAGGCGGAGGCGATCGCGCGCAACCTGCGGGAAATGGTGCGGCTGGGGATTCCGATCATTACGACTATTACGGGGGAAGGCGGCAGTGGCGGCGCGCTGGCGATTGCCGTGGCTGACCGCGTGCTGATGATGGAAAACGCCATCTACTCGGTAATTTCGCCGGAGGCTTGTGCCGCCATCATGTGGCGCGATTCCACGAAGAAGGAACTCGCTGCGCAAGCCTTGAAAGTGACCGCCAAGGATCTTAGTGAATTGGGCTGCGTTGACGGCATTGTCGAGGAACCGGACGGCGGGGCGCAGAACAACCATGAGGACGCGGCGGCTCTGCTGGATGTGGCATTGCAAAGGCATTATTCCGAGTTGAAGAAAATGGCGGTGCCTGAATTGGTCGCATCACGATATAATAAATTCCGCAACATGGCGCAGTTCTTCCGCGTGGAAGCCTAGTCCAGCAAATTACATAACGAGGTACATTCCATACAGCCCTTCTCCTACCGTATAATGAGATCTCCACTTCAATTCCAATCAGGACCCGGGCGGACTCTGTCTGCCCATACCGAATGAAAGGATGGCAATGGCCACCACGGATGTAGCGCTCCACGAGGCTTCCGGGCGTGTGGAGCTGAAACGCATCGTCAATGACATGAGCATTCAGGTCGGGACGGTGAACGGATCGGGATCGCAGAGTTCGAATACGGTTCTTTTGCGCACCATTTTTCAGATGGGCGTTCCGGTTTCAGGGAAGAATCTTTTTCCGTCTAATATAGCCGGCCTGCCGACCTGGTACACCATTCGAGCCAACAAGGACGGGTACATTGCGCGCAAGAAGGAAATTGATTTCTGCGTGGCGATGAACCCGGAAACGGCACAGCAAGATGTTATGTCGCTGGCGGCGGGGGCGGCGGTGCTTTACGACGAGCCGTTGAATCTGAGCTCGTTGCGCAACGATCTGGTGTTCTACTCCGTTCCCTACGACAAGCTGGTGGCGGCGGTGTGTGCGGAAGCCAAGCTGCGCAAGCTGGTCAAGAACATGATTTACGTGGGAGTAGTGGCGAAGCTGCTCGAACTCGATATGGCCGAGGTGGAGAAGGCCATCCGCAAGCAGTTCGCCACGAAAGCCAAAGCCGCCAACTTGAATATGGCGGCGGCGCAGGCGGGGTACGATTATGCCGCAGCAAATCTAGTCAAGCGCGATCCGTATTACGTCCAGCGCATGGACAAGACCAAGGGCAAAATCATTATTGACGGGAACTCGGCCGCTGCCCTGGGCTGCATGTTTGCGGGCGTGACGGTGGTGACCTGGTATCCGATTACGCCGTCTTCTTCGCTGGTTGAGACTTTAATCGACTACATGAAGGAATATCGCATTGCTCCGGATGGGAAAGCGACATTTGCGATTGTGCAGGCGGAAGATGAGTTGGCGGCGATCGGCATGGTGATCGGAGCAGGCTGGGCGGGAGCACGCGCGATGACGGCGACTGCGGGGCCCGGCATTTCGCTGATGGCAGAGTTTACCGGGCTGGCTTACTACACTGAGATTCCGGCAGTTGTCTGGGATATCCAACGGGTAGGGCCGTCTACCGGACTGCCTACGCGTACTTCGCAAGGCGATATTTTGTCGACTGCGGTGCTCAGCCACGGCGATACCAAACACATCCTGCTGATTCCGTGTTCGGTAGAAGAGTGCTTCTCGATGGCGCAGGATGCGTTTGATTTGGCGGAGCAGTTTCAGACTCCGGTGTTCGTCATGTCCGATCTTGATTTGGGCATG
>QIAS01000159.1:0-6948 GCA_003225615.1 Acidobacteriota bacterium
ATGACTGGTGAGTGTGCATGCCGCTGCCATTGTCCTGGAAAATCGGCTTGGGCATGAAGGTCACGGTCTTGCCATACTGGTTGGCTACATTCTTCACCACGTACTTGTAAAGCATCATGTGGTCGGCCGAACGCACCAGGGAATCAAACTTCAGATCGATTTCCGTCTGCCCGCCCGTGGCGACCTCGTGGTGATGGCATTCCACCTCCAAGCCGCAGCTCTGCATGGTCATGACCATCTCGCTGCGCAGGTCCTGGTAGTGGTCGGTCGGAGGCACCGGGAAATAGCCTTCCTTGTAGCGAGGGCGATAACCGAGATTGTTTTCCACGCGGCCCGAGTTCCAGCGGCCTTCTTCCGCGTCGATGAAGTAGAACCCGTGCTGCTCGCGCTGATCGAAGCGCACATTGTCAAAAATAAAGAACTCCGCCTCGGCACCGAAATATGCGGTATCCGCCAGGCCGGTCGAGCCGAGATACATCTCCGCCTTCCGGGCAATGTAGCGGGGATCCCGGTCGTAGCGCTGTTTGGTTACCGGATCAATGACGTCCGCCACCATCACCAGGGTTGGCGCTTCGGTGAAGGGATCGAGCATGTGGGTGCTGGCATCGGGAATCAGCAGCATGTCGCTCTCGTGAATGGCGGCCCAGCCGCGAATGGAGGAGCCATCCATGCCGAAGCCCTCTTCAAACGAATCTTCCGAGAGTTGGTCAATGGGGTAGGAAACGTGGTGCCACAAGCCGGGGAGGTCGGTGAAGCGGAGGTCGAGCAGCTTGACTCCATTTTTCTTCACGAACTCCATCACGGACTTGGGATCGGTCTTCGAATCAGCCATGAAACGCTCCTTTGCGCCGGGACGCACCCGCGCGCCGAATTAGCGAACCACACGAACTTCTTGCGGCCGCCGTCACAATGAAAACTCGCATGAGTAGGTAGGGAGACAGGGGCCCTGCACAGTCTCTCGCCCGCGCAGGTCACAGCCAGTATAGGGTCCGGCGCCGAAATGGGGGAAATTGATTGTTCTTATGGAAGCAATAAGATAGGTTTATGCCAAGTAACAGCCGTCCCCTCAAATACTTGCATCCGATTTATCAACCGTAACTTCGATGTCCTGTTCCGATGAATGCCGAGGATTTTGTTCTGTCTGCGCTCTCTCGCCTTTCCCCGCGACTTCTGCGGTTTAAGACTTTGACTCGACCCTGCCAGAACCACAAACCTTTAACCGCAGAGAACGCTGAGAGACCCGCAGAGTTCGCCGAGAAACCAGTTTTGGAATCCTCATGCCTCGGCAGGAGCCACCATCAAAACCCAACGCGTCGTTCCCGTCCCCGGTTCAAACGACCACTCTGCGACGGTTTCACCCCAGGGGCCTTTCACTTTCCGGGTGAAACCGCTCACTTCATCTCCGTGGACGCGAGGCATACACAAACATGGATCCTCAAAACTGTAATCCACCCCACAATAAACGCAATGCATAAGAACCTCCGCGTAAAAAAGTGCCGTCGGGTCCAGCGCCGCGTGACTTGCGCGCGCCGCACCCCGGTGTGTACGGATATCCGCAGCATAGGAGCAATTCCTCGGGAGGAGAAATTGATTGTTTCTATGTGGCGAATAAAAATTTATGATGAGTCATCGCCTTCAGCACTGTGCAATTGGCATTTCGCAGTTCTGAGTTCGTGCGGAATTCTGCGATGGCTCGCGTGCTAATTGCCAAGCGCTAAGTGCTAACGCCGCCCTATGGACTTCGACCAACTCGAAACTTTTCTCGAAGTGGCGCGTCTGAGCAGCTTTTCTCGGGCGGCGGAGAAGCGTTTCCGCACCCAGCCCGCCATTTCTTCGCAAATTCGCGCTCTGGAAGAAGAAGTCGGGGCCAAGCTGCTCGACCGTTCTGGAGGAAAGGTTTCGCTCACCGCTTCCGGCAAGCTTTTTCAGAAATATGCGGAGGACACGCTCGAGTCCCGCAAAGCTGTACTCACTTCTATCGCGGAAACAGAACGCGTGCCGCGGGGCGAGATCATCGTAGGCGCCAACGAAGGTACGTGCCTGCACATCCTTCCCGAAGTGTTTGCGGAATTCAAAAAGCGATACCCCGATGTTGCGGTCAATATCAAGCGTGCCGACTACGGCAAGATTCTTGAATCGGTCATCGACAACTCAGTGGACTTCGGAGTCGTTTCCCTGCCGGTTACCGATCCCCGGCTGACGGTCGTGCTCATTCACCGCGATGAACTGATCATCATCGCGCCGCCGCATCATCCCCTCGCCAAAATGAAATCGGCCACGTTGGCCGAGGTCGCGAAGTTTCCACTGGTTCTGCCCACGGCCGGTCACACCCGCGATGCGCTGGAGAATCTCTTTCACGAGCGTCGCCTGAAACCCCGCTACGCGATGGAACTGGACTCGAGCGAACTGTTGAAACGCTTCGTTGCGGCCGACGTCGGTGTGGGCTTCATCGCCCGTTCCAACGTAATCGAGGATGTTCGCGCCCACGTGCTCGCCGCCGTGCCTCTTTCCGATGTGCAGGTTCGCCGTGACCTCGCGCTGGTCTTTCGCAAAGACAAAGCTCTGAGTCGTGCGGCTCTCGCTTTCATCGATACCACAGTAAAACTCAAGACGGCGGAAGTGGCTGCCGTTCCGGGCAAGCATTGATGAAATTTCCTGTTGTGTCACTGATTGCTGTGCTTTCCTTTGCACCATCGGTTTCGGGTGCGCAAACCGCTCCTTCTCGCAAGCTCTCGCAGAAGGAACTTCCGGCGTCAGCTCACAAGCTCGTTGCGGTCGTTGTGAAAGGTACTCAACGCTACGTGCCAGCTGACGTGATTGCCGTTTCCGGCCTGAAGCTCGGGCAAACGGTAAGCGAAGATGATTTCAAGCGCACCGCCGAGAAACTTGGAGAGACTGGAGCCTTCTCCGACGTGGTGTACACCTATTCGTATTCGCCAGAAGGCACCAAGCTCGAACTCCAAATTAAGGAGAGCGACAAGATCGTGCCCGCCATATTCGAGAATTTCGTCTGGTACGGAGACAAAGAGCTAGTAGAGAAGATTCATCAATACGTCCCCCTGTTTACAGGCGAACTGCCCATTTCCGGCAATGTGGCCGAGCAGGTGGCCGACGCCTTGCAAGCATTGCTGGTGCAGCGCGGGTCCAAGGGCCAGGTGGACTACATCCGCGCCGCTCCGGAAGGCAGGCCTATCGATTCCGTCCGCTTCAGCGTTAACAATGTCGACATCCGCATTCGCAATGTTGACTTCCCCCGAGCCGATTATATGAGATCTAAAGTCCGACTCTATGCGGACGACGATCTACTGCCCGTCTATCTGGAACGTGGTTATCTCAAGGCCAGCTTTGCCGCGCCCGAAGCTAAGCTCGTCCAGGAAAAACCTGAAGAAGTCGATGTGGACGTCAGCCTGCCGCTAGACGCCGGACGGCAATACAAGCTCTCGCAGTTCGGCTGGAGCGGCAATAAGGCGCTGTCTGCAGACCAGCTGAACCCATTGCTGCATCTTGCACCCGGGCAGCCTGCGAATGCGGTACAGCTAGGCAATGATCTACAAGCGGTTCAAAAGCTGTACAGAAGACATGGGTACATGGCTGCTGAAATCAAACCAGTTTCCCACCTCGACGAGGCCAGCGGAACGGCAACTTACGAACTCCAAGTCAACGAGGGGGATCTGTACCGCATGGGGGACGTTGAAATCCACGGCTTGGACAGCCGCACCACGGACCGGATGCGTCTGGCATGGGGCTTGAAGGAAGGCGATCCCTACGATGCTGCCTATCCCCAGCGCTTCCTGAAAGAAACCGGCAACCTGATCGCTCCCAACATCAAGTGGGGCGTATCCATCCACGAGTCAGTCAATCAGCAGGAAAAGACGGTGGATGTCGAGCTCCGCTTCACGCCGCAGGGCGTCGAATAGCCGGTGTTTTTTCAGGGGGACAGCGATGAAGAACTGGCACCCGATCAGCCCCCAACCCCGACTTGATTCTTCCAGATTTGTAACTTCCAGGCTTCCGGGCAATCTTTTATTAGTAACGCAGCTCCACTGCAAGCGTCTGAGGACTTAAATTCATTTCGGAGAAAAAACTGATGACATCTCGATTTCGTAATGCCGGCCTGTTCGCCGCCCTGCTCCTGCTGGCGGCCAGCACGGCCTCAGCTAACTCCAACGCCCAAACCTTCACCGGCCAGGTTAGCGACGCCATGTGCGGAGCCAAGCACATGAGCGGCCCGCCGGCCGAGTGTACCCGTGCATGCGTGAAGCAGGGATCAAAATATGCGCTGGTGGTCGGCGACAAGGTCTACACGCTCCAGACGGATGACAAAGCCACTCTGGCCAAACTCGACAGTCTGGCAGGCGAAAAGGCCAAAGTCAGTGGCAGTCTGGACGGAGACACCATCAAAGTAAGTTCCGTGGCAGCCGGCCAGTGACAAGGGTGCCCCCCCAGGGGACCGCGCCTGTGGTCCCCCCTGGGAGCAGAGTTTTGCTTAAGAATTTGATCAGCCGTCTGGTGGCATTTTGCGGTTCTCCGAGCGCTCTGCGGCCCCTCTGCGATTAAAAGCTTTTTCTTGGCACCCAGGCACTAATTGGCTTCTCTGGAATTTTTTTCCTGACCCCGATTTTTCATATTCCGTTCACATTTCACTATGTTAGATTGTCCCTTCTTGCACACCCAGGGCGGAGGATGACGAATTGGGCAAAGACATGGTCCCCAAGCGGATTTTTTTTACCAAGGGGGTCGGCAAACACAAGGAACGTCTCACATCGTTCGAGTTGGCGCTCAGAGACGCGGGCATTGCGTCGCAGAACCTGGTTCGCGTCTCTTCCATTTTTCCGCCCAACTGTAAACTCATTCCACGGTCCCAGGGACTGACGTACTTGAACCACGGGGAAGTCGTCTTCGCGGTGGTAGCGGAGAACTCCACCCACGAACCGCACCGCCTGCTCGCCGCGAGCATAGGCGTCGCCATCCCGGCTGATCGCAACACGTACGGCTACTTGAGCGAACACCACTCCTTCGGAGAAACCGAGGACGCAGCGGGAGACTACGCCGAAGAACTCGCAGCCGAGATGCTGGCCACTACTCTAAACGTGGAATTCGACCCCGACCGTTCCTGGGACGAGAAGAAGGAAATTTATCGGATTTCCAACAAAATCGTGCGCACCGCCAACGTCACGCAATCCGCCGTTGGGGACAAGCGCGGCCTTTGGACCACGGTGATCGCGTCGGCGATCTTCATTTTTGACTAAAACAACAAAGATCAAAAACTACCACCAAGGACACGAAGTACCACGAAGGATGACTTAAGAATGCTTCTTTCGTGCCCCTTCGTGTCCTTTGTGGTTTAAGACTTTTCTACTTCCGAGCGATTAGTTTCTTTTCCTTCTTACCATTGATGCTTGCCGCCTTGTCTTTGTCCAACCGCTCCAGAACTGCCGCAACGATCAAAGGCAATCCGACGGTGGCGTCCACAAACACCTCCCCAAACTTGCCACCTTCCGCGGGAGGCACAAACTTGCCCCAGGACACGGCCTCGCTGTACGGACTGCCCGACAATCCGCCCCAATACACGGGTTCTGGACAAATACGTAAACCGTAGTGATAACGCTTCAGAGGCACGTCTTCCCCGCCCCGCCTATGCCGCAACTCGATAAAGGGCCCGAACTGTTGCGACCAGTTCCGCGGTACTCCGCCGCCGATGGTAAAAATGCCCAGCCGCTTCTGCTTAAGCAGTGTTTCCGCGAAATATTCCAGGTCTTCAAACGGATCAAAGCGCAACTTGGGCTTGCCGTTTTTCTCGCGCTCGCGGTTGGTGAGCGCTACATCTAGTCCCAATTCCGAGTCTGTGAATGCGGGAACGAAGACAGGAACATTTTTCTCATAGGCCGATTTCAGAATTCCGCGCTGGTCTTTCGCGGTTTTGGCAAGATAGGCGCCTATGGCCCGGTTCAGCTTATAGGAGCAGAGCACTTCGTCTTCATTCCACTTCTCCAAAACTCCGAATACGACGCGTTCCACATCGTCCAGATTGGTCTCTGGTTCCAAAGTGTCGTAGACGCGATTGTAGCCAGCCTTATAAAGTTCCTCATCGCTCATCTCGGGATTGTGACGAAAGTGCGCGCGTCCCGTGGCCTCCACCAAACCGTGCGCCATCAGAGCTCCGGTAGAGACGATCGCATTCACGATGCCACGGTCGATCAGTTCAGTGACAATCAGCCCTTGTTTGGCAACCGTCATCGCGCCAGCCAAGGTCATCACAACAAAGCAATCTTTGTCGCGCGCCATGGCTTCGAGCACGTCTGCGGCTTCTCCCAACTGCCGGCCTGTGAAAGCCGTCTTCGCCATCGCCCGCACCAGGTCATCCACCGAGTGAACTCGCGCCAGATCAAGCGGCTGCAGCGGAATCAGGCGATCCTTGACCGGATCATGGAGATGGCGCTCAATTCCTGCCCCGTCGCGATTGTCGTGCTTCAAGGTCCTACCTCCGAACAGTCTATTTTCGAAGAAGGATTACTTTACTAGAAGCCTGCAAGCTACGGCTACGAGGCAATTTGAAAATTGCTGACTGGAAAGCGGAGGACGGGATTTCGCCTCTGTTATGCTATTTCCTGAAATCCAGGAGTCCGGCGAATTGCCCCCTGAAAAATTTCGCGTAGCGCTCGTTCAAATGTCCTGCGGTCCCGAGCCGCAGCAGAACCTGCAAAAGACTCTTGACCGTGTCAAAGACGCTGCCAAAGGAGGCGCTCAGGTTGTTTGCCTGCCGGAACTTTTCCAGACCCAATACTTCTGCCAGCGCGAAGATGCCGCCCTGTTTGATCTAGCCGAGCCTATTCCCGGCCCCGCTTCGGACAGGCTCTCCCAAACCGCCCGCGAACACGGAGTCGTGCTCATCGCTTCCCTGTTTGAAAAACGAGCTCCCGGCGTCTATCACAATACCGCCGCGGTTTT
>QIAS01000159.1:7147-10078 GCA_003225615.1 Acidobacteriota bacterium
CGAAAAGGCAGAATTCGGCGAAGCTCAGCATGACGCGTGGCGCACCATCCAGCGCGCTCACGCCATTGCCAACGGTGTCTATGTGGCAGTGGTCAACCGTGTGGGGTTTGAAACCGGAAACATCCGCGGCAACTCCGCCCCGGGTGCGGGCCTCGAGTTCTGGGGAGCATCTTTTATCTGTGATCCCTTCGGCCGCATCATCGTCGAGGCCTCACACGATAAGGAAGAAATCCTGATGGCTGAGGTCGACATGCGCAAACTGGAAGACATTAGGCGCAACTGGCCCTTCCTGCGCGACCGCCGGGTGGACAGCTACGCTCCCATTACGAATCGCTTGCTGGACTGAGGATTGCCAGTCAACTTGATCACGTCCCCCAGCACTTCAAGTAACACTTTAAGCAAGAGGCTTCCTTCAGATATGCCGCGTGCGCAAACCTATCGCATGCCCGCTGAATGGGAACCGCACGAGTCCACCTGGCTCGCCTGGCCCCACTACAGAGCTGATTGGCCGGGAAAATTTGAGTCGATCCCCTGGGTGTATGTAGAAATCATCCGGCACTTGAGCCCTCATGAACGCGNNNATTGTGAAAGACGCCAGCGCTCAAAAAAATGCGCGAACCATCCTCGATCGGGCCAACGCGCTAAATAAGAATATTCGTTTTCACCGCTGTCCCACCGATCGAGTTTGGACCCGCGACTCCGGTTGCACCTTCGTACAATGTGGCGCGGGCATTCCTGCCCGCGACTCGCGCCCAGCGCAAGGGCTTGCGGCGATCATCTGGCGCTTTAATGCCTGGGCCAAATATCCCAACTGGAAAAAGGACGCGAAGATCGCCACCCAGATGGCGAAGGCGGCAGGCGCCCGAGAAATCAGCGCCACGAAAGACGATCGGCGCATCGTCCTGGAAGGCGGTTCTATCGACGTCAACGGCCAAGGCACCCTCCTAACCACTGAAGAATGCCTGCTCAGCCCGGTGCAGCAACGCAATCGCGGAATGACGCGCGAAGATTATGAAACTGTTTTTGCTGAATTTCTGGGCATCAAGAAAGTGATCTGGCTGGGCAAAGGCATCGCAGGAGACGACACCCACGGCCACGTCGACGACCTCGCGCGCTTCGTTGCCCCCGACACCATCGTCACCGCAGTAGAACAAAATCCCCGAAATGGCAACTACGCTCCGCTCCAGGACAATCTGCGCCGCCTGAAATCCGCCACCGATCAAAACCTCAACCCGCTGAACATCATTGAACTGCCCATGCCGAGCCCGATCATATTCGAAAAGCGCCCCCTTCCTGCCAGCTACGCCAACTTTTATATAGCCAATGGAATTGTCCTGGTCCCCGTTTTCAACGACCCCAACGACCGCTTCGCCCTGAACATCCTCTCGGATCTTTTCCCCGATCGCGAAGTCGTAGGCATCTATTCAGGCGATCTCATCTGGGGCTTCGGCGCCATGCATTGCATGACCCAGCAGCAACCAAGAGTCACTACTTAGTCCGGATCACTTGCCGATGGTCAAGTCCAAAGTGTCATCCTGAGCGGAGGCTGACCGGCTTGCTTTTCAAGCCGGTCGGCGGAGTCGAAGGACCCCGTGTACGGAGACATTACCAAGAAGGAGATAAGGCATTCCGAGCAGATGCGTTCGAGTTGAAGCCTATGGGGAATTTACTTCCGATACTGCGTCGGCTGGGGACCGTTTTCCAAAGTCTCGCGATCCCAGATCGCGCCCTCGCGCGTGTAGTTGGCCAACTCGAAATCCTGAGTCAGTTCCAGGGCATCCGTAGGACAGGCGTCCTCGCAAAGCCCGCAGAACATGCAGCGGCTCAGGTCGTAAGTAAAATTGGTGAGCTCCTTGCGGCGGGTCTTCTCGTTGCGTTCACTCGAGACCACAATCAAATGTTCAGGGCAAGCCAGCGCGCACAAGTCGCACGCAATGCACATGGTCTCGTTATTATCGGGATTGACGTTCAACCGTGGAGCCCCGCGATACCGCTCCGCCACCTCTGGCCGCTCTAGAGGATACTGCTCGGTATAAATCTCCTTGGGGTCTTGGTACCGGAAAGTGACCTTAAGACCTTGGAGAAGATCCAGCAGAAATACCTTGCGCAGCAGGTTCGGCATCCCCATGGACTTAGGATATCATCACGTGCCAAATCGCAGAAGGCCTGGGGAAGCGGTTTTGCAGGCTTGGCGAGTGAGGACTGACAACTGACGAGTGCTCCCGACGAACTCTGGATGGAAGAAGCGCTTCGCGCCGCCCAGCGCGCGCTGGAAGCTGGAGAAGTCCCGGCAGGCGCGGTCGTCGTTTGCGACGATCGCATAGTGGGGCGTGGCTGGAATCGCAATATCACTGACTCCGATCCCACAGCCCACGCCGAGATCATCGCCTTACGCGAGGCTGGTGCCCGCGTAGCTAATCACCGCCTGGGAGACTGCCAGCTGTTTGCTACAATTGAACCGTGCTCCATGTGCGCTGGAGCCATGGTGCACGCCCGCCTCAAACGCCTGGTATACGGCGCGGAAGACCCCAAAGCGGGTGCGGTGCATTCAGCCCTGCAGGTGCTCAACCACCCGCAACTGAATCATAAAATGGAGGTCCGAGGAGGAGTGCTGGCGGGAAGATGCGCGGAGTTGCTGCAGACATTTTTCCGAAACAAAAGGTAGCTGTAATCAGTAGCTGGTAGTTAGCGGCTAGCTCTTCCTGACTGCTACTGAGGAACCAACTAGTACTAGTGCCTTGCTGCGGAGAGGTGCGTGAGCGGTTGAAACGATCCGCCTCGAAAGCGGACATACCTTAACGGGTATCGGGGGTTCGAATCCCTCCCTCTCCGCCATACATTCCTGTATCTCAGCCAGTGAGGCACGTTATGGCAGTACTCCGTACACCGTCAACAGACCGGCCCCGCCAACATAAGCGTGTCCATTGGCGA
>QIAS01000160.1:0-3706 GCA_003225615.1 Acidobacteriota bacterium
CGGCACCCCCGCCGATCTTGGTGGCATTGCTCTTGGTGTGCGATTCGCCCTTGACAACCAGCGGCTCAGACTGCACGGAAGATGCCCGATTGCCAGATGCAATGGTCGCGAGCAGCAACTGCAACTCGCCGGGTTCACTCAATCTTCCCGATTGCTTCACGTCGGCAACCCGTCCCGTGACATCGGCGCCCTTGGGATAGACTTCCTTGCCATCCATGACGATAGCCTGCTCCAACGTGGCATGAAAGGTGTCGCCCGACTGATTCTTCCCGCTATTCAGACTATCGATCATGCGCACTTTGATAGTCGTGCCCGGCGGGATTTCAGTGGCCTTCTGCGCCCGAGCCTGAAAGGAAAAAGAAATCGAGAAGAACCCGAGGAATAGTAACGAAAAGCAATTTTTGCGGAGCATTGAGCCCTCACTAAAAGACTTCAAGGAACCGTCTTCAAGCATTGGCCGCGAAACACGCCGAAAGCCGGTAGCCTGACGCTGGAAGCCAGTTTTCATGGCTGGATTCGCTTTCCAGTCGGATGCGAACCTAGCGGTTTTTGTCGTACGGCGCTATTGCCAGGCTCGGTTCCCACACCGCCCTCGTGGATAAAGACGAAATAGGAGCAGGCCCACAAAGCAGTGGGAATAGAGCCGTGTGCGCGGCTGGTCAGGATAACGTTATAGTCGTCGGAGATGCGAAGCGTGTCAATGACCGATTCTCCCGCCTTCGGCGTAATCAGCGCCAGGTGGGTGAGGAACTGGTAAAGATCGGCACCGGCTAAACCGGGCGCAACGAAGGAGATGTCGGTATCTGCGGCGGTAAAGTGCCAGCCCAGCGAAGCGGCCAATGCGACCGCTCGTTCATAAGCTTGCGGCGAGACGGCGTCGGGCGCGGGATTATCAAAGACAATGCGCAATTTGCGCTCGTCTTCCCGGCTGAATTCACGAACTTTCAGCGAACCGGATTTTGCCGTCGCCTTCCAGTCCACATGCCGGGCGGAGTCCTCGGGCATGTATTCACGGATGCGATACAGATCGTAGCCTCGGCCGCGAACGAACGTCTCGAACTCGCCGGTAATCATGGGCAACACTTCAAAAAACTCATCTGTGGGCTCAACTGGCGGGTAGACCACGATCTGGCGTGCCAAGGGTACGATGCGGGTTTTCATCAGGAACGCGAACGGGAAACGAGTTGCCAGCCCAAAACTATCTTCCTGGTAGCGGCCGCGGTAATGGAAATGCATTTCGATATCCGCACTTAATTCACCTTTCGGCGGAATGAAGGGAAAGTACGCCGATTCCTCAAGAATCCGGGGTGGAACATCTTCAGCCGGGATGCGCCGCAAGCGACGATCAGGAAGCCGCAGCCATTGCTGGTCCGGCGGGCGCCTGGAGGGAATTGCGAACGTGTACGGCTCCCATCGCCAACGTTTTCTTTTGCTGATTTTCGATGGCACCACACGAATTGAAAACGAGGGCACCCATCGTCGCGGATTCCGAATAGCAATCCGTGCCAGCACGGGTCTTTTGGCAAACACATGCTCCGGCAAACGAACATCCAACTCCAGGTCACGCAGGTTCAGGGCGGAGGCAAAACCCGAGACGATGATTGCGGCCAGCATGGCAGCCACGATGATGTACAGCAGATTGTTTCCCGTGTTAAGCGCGGCAATTCCAATCACCACGGTGGCAATTACATAAATGATTCCAGCGCGCGTCACGTCGTAGTGAAAGAGGTCGCGAACGCGGGCCACGATTACCCGCCGGGCCAGATAAGGCACGGTAGTGAGACCAACGACAGTGGCGATCAACAGCGCCGCCGAGGCCAGGACCACAGTCGTGAAGATATTGCCTGATTCGCGTGACACAGTAGAAAACAGAGCGGCCGCGAACGCTAAAGCCAGTCCTACAAGCGCCAGCAGAAACTTCAACCAAACCTCAGAAATTTCAAGATGCGGAATACGCGCGAGTCGGCGTGGCTTTGGCCCGGGAGCGCCTTTAGTGGAATCTGGCATGAGCAGGGTGTGTGGCTTGAGAGTAGCACTGGCAGCGGGCGGCATCAATCGGATTGCGGGCAGGTCCCGCTCTTGATGCGTTCCACATTGCTAACCACTAGTTCCATTGACAAAATGGAATTACCACGGGAAGCTAAGCCGAACCTCTGGAAGCGAGGATCGTGGATGGCAAAGTGTCCTGGCTGTGGTCACGATGTTTCTACTCCATCCGTCTTTAACTTGCAGGGCTGGTCTCAACTGACCTGCCCTCATTGCACGGCCAGGCTGGAAATGAAGCCGCGCACCGTTTCTTTTTTGTTCCTTGCTGTCTTGTTTTTCACATCCTGGCTCGGTCGGTTGGGCCACAAGTTCGCAGTCATTGCAGACGTGCTGCTTGTGTCCGCCACGGTAGCAATGGTGCTGGCGCTGATCGTCCGCCCACCAGTGCGCCTTCGTCGGAAAGCCTTGCCCAAGCCTGAGATTCGGTTAGATATTGACGGCCCACCAAAATAGGCCGGGACTCGCGCTGGCGAAAGCGGCGCCCGAATTGACCTAATCAGCAGGAGTTTGATCCCGCCTGCGCTTTCGCCACCACAGCCAGAGCACTACAAGAACAGCAAGGACGGTAAGGGCGATGTCCGCTCGCTTGATGTAGTGCAGGAGAAGGTCCCAGTGGCGACCAAAAAGGTAACCCACGGTAGAGATCATGGTGACCCACAGAGCTGCACCCATCAAGTTGAAGACGAGGAATTGACGCCATGGCATGCGGAGCACCCCCGCCAGTGGCCCGGCGATCACCCTCATGCCAAAAACAAATCGCGCAAAGAGGACAGTTACGCTGCCGTAACGCTGGAAGAGCCGCTCTCCTTTCTCCAGCACGGCTGCTGATACGCGGAAAATGTTTTGGTAACGTTCGAGGAGCGGGCGTCCACCGTAGTAGCCAATGGCGTACCCGAGATTGTCACCAAGAGTCGCAGCGCAAGTTCCAATTAGTATGATGTAGGGCAGACGCAATGTGTGCTCTGAAAAAGCTAGGAAACTCGCCAGTAGCAACACGGTTTCGCCGGGAACAGGTAGGCCGGCATTCTCCAGCAGCAGAGCTCCGAACACGCCCCAGTAACCGTACTGGACGAGATAACCGCGTACTAGATCGAGAATGTGTTGCGCCATTCGTGGAGGTCAGTGGAAAGCGTAACATCCCACTACAATTATTGTGGACCAGATTGCAAGAAGGTGAGTAGCGCACGGTTAAATGCGTTCGGCATTTCTTCGTAAGGAAGGTGCCCCACGCCCTCGAACATCACAAGTTCGCAATGCTTAAATACTTTTTGCAGAGGCGCAGCGGAACCCGGGTCAACGGCGCAGTCGCGGCTTCCCCAGATCAGCAGGGTGGGATAATCCGCAAGTTTCGGCAGCGCAGATTCAAGTTCATGAAGTCCGGAATTCCAGCACCGCATGACGCTGAGCCCATAGTCAAACGTCCCCGGAATTTTGAATGGGGCAGAATATCCTTCAAGCGTACCGGAAGGAATCTTCCCAGGATCGCCGTACAAGCGGCTTAACCAATACCCGTACGTCACGGTCATGCGAGCGGCTGTAGCTTTGAAGAGCGCTGATCCAATGCTATTGCCCAGCAAAAGGGCGAGGAACTGTCCGTGAGGCGACCAAGGGTTGACGGGCGCAGCTAAGATGAGCCGCCGCACGCGGCGCGGTCGCGCGT
>QIAS01000160.1:3773-4703 GCA_003225615.1 Acidobacteriota bacterium
TCCACAAAGTTGATCAGCCGACCGGCCATGCTACTCAAACTGCAATCCAACTCAGGCACCCGGTCGGAAAATCCTGTGCCCAGCATGTCCACCGCGTACACCGTCGCGTGCTGGGCGAGGAAAGGCAGCGTGAATCGCCATGAGAACGAATAGCCCAGCAACCCATGGACCAGCAAAATGGGTGGTCCAGAGCCTCCGTACAGGTACCGCATGCGGGCGCCACCTACTCTGGCGTAGCCCTCTTGTACTGTTGAGGGAGCATTGTCAGGAATCGTGCCATCCAGAGCTGGTTCTTTTTCCAAGGAAGACAACTTTTTCTCCGCTATCGGACTCTATGTAAGTCATATCGCCTCTGTCGCTTCTGTATGGGAAGCCATTATGGCTTCCCATTTTTTTTGCCCTGTACCGCTTGAGGCTGGCGGAACTGAGTAGCGCAATTTCAATGCTCTAGACAGCCTGCGCTGCTGCCCTGCGCTTCTTGCCCAGCAATTTCTTTAATACGCGGATGCCCTTGTCTATGTGCTTTTCCTGAAAAGCGCAGGACGGTGTCTTGTGTACTATTGAAAAGAACCCCTTCTGCGAGTGCTTGTTCGACGATGGGCCGAGCCGGCACGTCGAGCGCCACGGCCTGGATGAAGCCGCGGCCTCGGGTTTCTTTTACAGCGTAGCGCTCGAGTAGCTTGTTGAGTTCTTGCTGAAGGTAAGCTCCCACTCGGCTGACATTCTCGAGTAGTTTCTCTTCTTCGACGATGGCCAGGTATTCCAATGCGACCCGGCATGCCAATGGCCCGCCACCGAAGGTCGTGCCATGCTGGCCGGCGGAAATGGCGGAAGCAAATTCCTCCTTCGCCAGAAATGCTCCCAGTGGAATTCCGGCGGCTATCGGTTTCGCGATGGCGACCATGTCCGGCGTGACCCCAAAAGTCTGAA
>QIAS01000161.1 GCA_003225615.1 Acidobacteriota bacterium
ATTGTTGAATAAAAACCGGAAACTCCGAGATCCTCGGTTTTCACTCGACAATCAAAAATCAACACTCATCAATATTCAATCCCTCTCTGCGCCATAACCCCTTTTTCATACGCGTGTTTCACCTGGCGCATTTCAGTAACCGTGTCGGCGATGTCAACAATTGTCGGATGGGCGTTGCGTCCCGTCAAGATAACGTGCACCATATCGGGCTTCTTTTTCAGACTAGCAACCACCTTACCGGGATCAAGCATGCCGTAGCTGATCGCGTAATTGATTTCGTCCAGGATCACCAGGTCCCAATCGCCGGATGCAATCGCCTTCTCCGCTTCGGCCCACGCTTCTTCCACCATGCGCACATCTTCAGGATCGGGTTTCTCCGCCCCGACCTTCACAAAGCCGCGGCCCATCTGCTTCATTATGAACTTGTCCCCAAATGCTTTCACCGCGTCCAGTTCCCCGTAATGCCACGAACCCTTAAGGAACTGCAGCATGAGCACGCGCATGCCCTGCCCAACCGCCCGCAACGCCGTGCCCATCGCCGCAGTGGTCTTGCCCTTGCCCGGGCCGGTGTTCACGATGATCAGACCACGCCGGATGTCCTGCATACTCGAGACGGGTTAGATTGTACCTGTTCTGCGGAACGGGCGGGGAAAGCCCGATTTTTCGATCGTCTCCAATCTAAACTCCAGATTTTTTTGCGATCTTTGCGAATCCTTGGCGTGCTTTGCGGTCAACTTTTAATCGCAAAGGCGCTAAGCATTCGCTAAGGACGCCAGGAAGGTATTGTGATTCATCGCAGCACACACCATTTTTAAGGAACTGCTACTTTGCCGATTGCGTAAGCATCCAATAGCTATTTCTCCGCGAAAGCCTCGGGGGTCTCATGAAACACAACAGCCCTCTCTTGTTGATGTTGCTGCCTGCTCTTTGCCTCTTCGCAACCGCGACTGAGATAAGGCAAAAAACTCCTGCCCCCCAAACCTCCGCCGGCGGATCTCAAAGTCAGGAGGCCATCCGCGAGATTCTCGACTTAGAGCGCCAATCGAAAGATGCGGCGGTGCAGCGCGATCCCACATTCGCACAGCGCACCCTCGCCGATGATTACCTGGGCATCACGCCTCTGGGCCAAGTGATCACAAAGGCGGACACCGTGGCCGCCCGCAAAAGCGGGCAGCTGCGCTATGACTCCATCGACATCAGTGACGTGGTGGTACGCGTGTACGGGAATACCGCGGTAGTGACCGCTCGGGCGACAGTGAGAGGGATTGACCTCGGAGAGGAATTCAACGGTTCCTACCGCTTCACTCGAGTCTGGATACGTCGCAACGGCCACTGGCAGGCGGCGAGTTATCAGGCGACGGTGACGCGATAACTGTGACGCGATAACCCTTGTTCTGGGCTCTTGGCTCTAGGCTTTAGGCTCTTGGCTTTCGTTTCAAAACACACCCTGACAAAATAATCGGAGGGTGACTTGCCTATGGGTACCCGGGAATAGAAGAAGCAAAGAGCTAAAAGGCCAAGAGCCTAAAGCCCAAAGCTGCAGCCTACGGCAATTTCACCATCTGCCGTACATTCGACCTCTCGTCTAAGGGCGATTCTGCTTCCTCGCCGCTGAGCAACTGGGCGGTCACGCGCAGAGCTTCGATTTCTTTCTGGATTTGCTGGAGTTCCAATTCTTTGGCTCGGAGTACTTCGAAGGGATTCTTCATGGCAACTCCTGGTACAGAGTGTTGTTGATGCGCGGTCACCCGCGGCTTCTGGTGAATCTAGTCCCCCACCACGCGTGCCGACACATCACGAAGGTGCAACCGGCAACGCGCGAAAGAACGCAGCTCTTATGTCCTGGTTCCTAGTGCCCCAAATGATAGGGGTGCCCCTTGAGAATTGCAAATCCGCGGTAGAGTTGCTCAAGCAAAACAATTCTGGCTAATTCGTGCGCCAGCGTCATCTTCCCCAGTGACAGGGTAAAGGCGGCAGCGGCCCTGATTTTCTCACCAAAGCCGTCCGCCGGCCCCACCGCGAACAGCAGCGGCTGAGGATTGCGGGTTGCCTGGTCGTCCAGAAAGTTGGCGAACTCTTCCGACGAGAGCTGCTTTCCCCGGCTATCCAGCAGGACTAGCGTATGCGCGGGTCGCATCCCGCTGCGCTCACCCCATTTCAGGAGTTCCGCTTCATCGCGCACGCTGATCCCTTCAATCTCTGCGTATCGCGAAATGCGCTTGAGATACTCATCCGTGAGCCTCTGAACTGCCGGCTCTTTAGTCTTGCCCACCCACGCAACCTTGATCTTCACAAAGAGAATTTCATCGCAGCATAGCTGCCGGACTTAACAACTCGTCCTTCGTGTGGCTTCGTGTCCTTTGCGGTAATGGTTTTCCGCTGCGTTCCTCTGTGTCCTCGGTGGTTAAGCTTTTTCCCCCGACGCCAGCACGACCACCGCCCCAAACTTCACGCTATCCCCGTCCACGTACTTGCGGACAGAGGCATGCACCTCGGCATTAATCGCATCCCACTTCTCCCGCGGAACCCGCTCCAGCAAAGCCCGGAACGGAGCTGACACCGCGCGCTCATACTCCCACACTTCCTCCACGGGACCGGGCCAGGTCCACGGCACGGTTTGTGTCTCTTCTTGCACGTCAGCAAAGCCGGCCCTTCGCAACTCTGCGGAAAGGCTTCCCGGCTCGGCAAATCGGAACGGATTTGCTCCTCCCGGAGCCAGCGCGGGTCCCCCGGCATGCTTGACAACAATCGCCATCCCCTCGAAATAGGGCTGCTCAAATGGGCCCCAGACCAGGAAACACGCTCGCGCTCCCGGTTTCAGCACGCGATTCAATTCCCGCAAAGCCTTCTCAATATCGGAGAAGAACATCACCCCAAAACGGCAAGTAGCCAGATCAAATGTGTTATCTGGAAACGGGAGAGAATGGGCATCCGCCTGGCGCGTAGAGAAGTTGGCCAATCCTCGCTGGCCTGCTCTTTGCGCCGCGATGTCCAGAAGTTCCTGGCTGAGATCCAGCCCCGTCACATGCCCAGCCGGGCCCACGCGCTGCGCCACAGTGATTCCGGGCTCGCCCGTGCCCGCCGCCAAGTCGAGCACCTGCATTCCTGCCTGAGGTCGTGCGTACTCAACCAGGGCGTCAGTGGCCGCGCGGCCCATGGCCGCCGATTGTGCCTTCCACTTCTCCGCCGCGACTAGCCGGTAGGAGGCGCCCCACTGTGATGTCGATTGTTGTGCTGAGGTCATAGACATCGACTTTGCCTTAAGCCCGCTTCCTTTTTTTTCCTGAGCTGACCGTCCCCCGCCGCTTGCGCGCCGCTTCCAACTCCCCCGGTTCCAGCCGTTTGGCCGACTTCCACAGCCTCTCCAGATCGTAATACTTGCGCGCCTTCTCTGAAAAAATGTGCACCACGAAATCCACGTAATCCAGCAGCACCCAATCAGCCTGTTTGTAGCCTTCGCTATGCGTCGGCCGCAGGCCCGCGTTGCGCAGACGTTGTTCGACTTCATCCGCGATCGCCTGAATCTGCCGCGGATTCGTCCCGCTGCACACGACAAAATAATCGGTGAATGCCCCTGAGCCTTTCTCCAGCTCCAGGATGGAAATCTCTTCCGCC
>QIAS01000576.1 GCA_003225615.1 Acidobacteriota bacterium
AATCTCAGCCCACCAGGTACTTGCCGCTTTCGAGGACCTTCTCTGCAATCCGCTGCCGCAGGGCGACGGTATTAAATGGCTCGTACTTAGCCAGGCGGCGCAGGATTGCCATTTGCGAACGCAGCATGTCGCCTTCGCTCCCGGCCGCGATGGTCATTCGGGCGGCGCTCTCGATTCGTTCCATTGCCTGCGCGGCGTAAACGCGAGTCATGGCAATGGCTAACGCTGTGCCTGACTCACCGTTCCGTGCCACGAGTTTCTGTGCGCGCAGCACGGCTGACTCCATGGCATAGGTTTCCATTGCCATGTTGGCGATGGCACCCATGATCTCCTGCTGGTCCTGGATGGCAACGCCGGCTGCGAACAGGCCAATCTTCTTGGCGTTCGCGACCAGTTTCCGTTCTTCGGCCAAAGGACCGTCTTCGGGCTCATCCTTGGTTCCAGACAGCACTTCGTCCATGAGCTGCTTGATGGCCGGCATCAAGGGAAGCTGGCCCGACATGGCTCGCTTCAACAGAAAGCCAGTGATGACGAGCCGGTTAATTTCATTCGTGCCTTCGAAGATGCGATTGATGCGGGCATCGCGGTAGGCACGCTCGGCCGGGTACTCCTCGACGAATCCGTATCCGCCATAGATCTGCACCATTTCATCGACGACGTAATCAATGAACTCCGATCCCCATACTTTAAGAATCGAGCACTCGATGACGTATTCGTCGATGACCTTGCGGACCTGGCTCATGTCGTGGTGAGTTTCGCCGAGCGCGGCGGTTGCCTCGTCCATCTGGCCGACGGTGCGATAGGCCATGGCC
>QIAS01000162.1:0-3702 GCA_003225615.1 Acidobacteriota bacterium
CTAAACAACTCTACCGTTCGCGCGAGGAACCCGGCCAGCACAAGACGATCGCGGGCGCCGAACACATCGACAAAGTCATTCGCATCGACCAGTCGCCAATCGGTCGCACCCCGCGCTCGAACCCAGCCACCTACACCGGAGTCTTTGCCCAGATCCGCGATTTGTATGACATGCTGCCGGAATCCCGCGAACGCGGCTACAAGCCTGGCCGATTCTCTTTCAACGTAGCCGGAGGGCGGTGTGAAGCGTGCCAGGGCGAAGGCCAGCGTCGCATAGAGATGAATTTCCTGCCCGACGTGTACGTGCTTTGCGAAGTTTGTGGAGGCAGGCGCTACAATCACGAGACGCTCGCCGTGAAATACAGGGGCAATTCCATTGCCGACTTGCTGGAGAGTCCGGTTTCGGATGCTCTGCAGATTTTGGAGAATATCCCGCAGGTCAAACAAAAGCTCCAGACGCTGGTGGACGTTGGTCTCGGCTACATCCACCTGGGGCAATCTGCCGTGACGCTCTCGGGAGGCGAGGCCCAGCGAATCAAACTAGCGCGTGAATTAAGCAAGCGCCAAACCGGGAAAACGCTTTACCTGCTCGACGAGCCGACGACCGGACTGCATTTTGACGACGTCAAGAAGTTGCTGGACGTGCTGCATCGGCTGACCGATCTGGGCAACACCGTGATCATCATTGAGCACAATCTTGACGTCATTCGCAATGCGGACTGGATTGTGGATCTCGGCCCAGAGGGCGGAGAAGAGGGCGGCCGAATCGTGGCCCAGGGAACGCCCGAGCAGGTGGCGCGAATCAAGAAATCTTATACAGGGCAGGCACTGGCAACGTATTTCAACGGAACAAGGAAGATTAACCGGTCTACCGCGTAGGCGACTTTCCATTGCCAGGTTGCCGATTGCCAATTTGAAAACCTACTCATCTGTTATGGTTTGGATGAAGCTCGTGAATTGAATTCCAGCATAACGTGTGTTTGACTTGTCTTCGCCGCCCAATCCGTTTTTCGAGTCGCCCCCTCCCGGTACAGAACTCCGGGCGACCGATTTACCGCCAGCCTCGCCCGCTCCGTCGCCTGCCGAAAACCCGGTGTGGACCGGCTGGGACGTGCTGCTGATTGCGGTTCTGATGTTTTTAACACCCATTCTGCTGTTTTCACTGATTCTTGGGGTCGCGCACCGGTTCCTTTATCGCGCATTGCCGTGGAGTCAGCTTCAGCAAAAACCCACGTTGGCGCTGGTTGCCGAGCTTCTGGCCTACGTCGCCGTGCTGTTCTGCATGATCGCTTTAATAGAAGGTAAGTATCACGTCAGATTCTTCCACGCGCTGGGGTGGAATTGGCCCAAGGCCCGCAGTGCTCATTTACGCCTGGCCGGACTTGGCATTGTTGTTTTGTTTGGATTGCAGGGGCTGGCACGCTTTCTGCCGATACCGAAGAGTGTGCCGTTCGACCAATTTTTTCAGCGTCCGGTGGACGCTTGGCTGACGGCAATTTTTGCGGTTAGTTTAGGACCGTTTATGGAAGAACTCTTTTTTCGCGGCTTCCTATATCCCGTGCTGGCGAGGCGTCTGGGCACTCTGGCGGCAATCCTCCTGACGGCGCTTGGATTCGGTCTACTGCACGCCGTTCAACTGGGATTTGCCTGGGGAGCGGTGTTCATCATATTTCTCGTCGGTGTCACTCTCACCGTGGTACGCGCCGTCACACATTCGGTTTCGGCAAGTTTTCTGGTCCATGTTGCGTACAATTCCACGCTGATGGTTCTTACCTTCGTGGCCACGGGCGGCTTCCGTCATTTGGAGAGACTGAATCAGTAAGGCCCGGCTTCTGACGTCCGGCCTCCGGCTTCCGGAAAACAAGGGTCTCTTCGGACCTGAAACCTGTTGCCTAGAGCATGAAGCCTAACGCCTCCTCATGCTATCGTAGCTTTCTATGCTTCCAGCCCGCCAGGAGTTGTTGCGCCTATTGGCCCAAAGGTCGTTTCGTCTCGGAGATTTCAAGCTCAGCTCGGGCGCCCACAGCGACTATTACATCGACTGCCGCACCACCACGCTGGACTCCAGAGGCGCACAACTCACCGGGCGAGTTTTCTGGGAGGAAATCCGCAAGCAAGGCTGGAAGCCGCAGGCGATTGGTGGGCTGACCCTGGGCGCAGACCCTATTGTGGTTGCCGCCGCAGTCACCAGCGGCGCCCTGAATGGCTTTCTGGTGCGCAAGGCGGAGAAGCAGCACGGCACGGGACAGCGTATTGAGGGTTTCCGAGAAAAAGGCGCGCGCGTCGTAATCGTGGATGATGTCTGCACGACAGGAGACTCGACTGTGCAAGCCATTGAAGCCGCCCGCGACTTCGGCTTTGCCGTTGTCGGCGTGATGTGCCTGGTAGAAAGAGAAGAGGCCAAAGGCCGTCCGGCCGTCGAGAAAGCGGCCTCTCCGGCGCCGTTTATTTCGATCTTCACGGCCCGCGACATACGACAAGAACACTCGTTGCAGAATGATGAGACCGGACCGATAAAGGTGGTTCCGGTCATACCCTGAAGTAAGACAAAACTGACCACCAAGAACACTGATGATTCACACTCTCGAATGGACCGACTCCGGCGTACGCTTCATCGATCAGACGAAGCTGCCCACGGAAGAGACTTACGTGACTTGCAAAACCTATGAGCAGGTGGCCGACGCCATTCGCAACATGGTGGTGCGCGGAGCCCCGGCCATTGGGGTGGCCGCCGCTATGGGCATCGCACTCGGCGTGAAGACCTCAAAAGCTGACTCCGGCGCGGAACTCAAGCTTGAGTTCGACCGCATGTGCGACGCCATGGCCAAGACACGGCCCACCGCCGTAAATCTCTTCTGGGCTATTCGTCGCATGCAGGACAAATTTGAATACCTCCGCACGCGCCCGATCGTCCAGACCAAGCAGGCCTTGGTGGAAGAGGCCCAGCGCATGCACGCCGAAGATATCGCGGCCAACCAGGCTATGGGACGACACGGTGCAACACTCATGCCCGCACAGGGGGGCGTGCTTACCCATTGCAATGCCGGCGCCCTGGCTACATGTGGATATGGTACGGCGCTGGGGGTGATTCGCGCCGCGGTCGAGCAGGGCAAGAGAATCCATGTTTACGCCGATGAAACCCGTCCCTTCCTGCAAGGCTCGCGCCTGACCGCCTGGGAGCTGATGAAAGACGGCATCCCCACCACGGTGATTTCCGACAACATGGCTGGAGCCATGATGAAGCAGGGCAAAATCGGAGTGATCGTGGTGGGCGCGGACCGCATCGCCGCCAACGGCGACGTGGCCAATAAAATAGGGACCTACACAGTCGCGGTGCTGGCGAAAGAAAACGGTATTCCCTTTTACGTGGCGGCGCCGTTCTCCACGATTGATCTGGAAACTGCCGACGGGAGCAAGATTCCCATCGAGCAGCGCAACCCCCGCGAGGTCACACATATTGCCGGCAAGGCCATGGCGCCCGAAGGCGTGCAGGTGGAAAATCCGGCATTCGATGTGACCCCTGCAAAATACGTGGCCGCGATCATCACCGAGCGAGGTATTACACGCGCCCCGTATGAGGATTCCTTACGTAAACTGGCAGAGGCTACGGCGACGGTGAGTCGCTAGAGTCAGCAATTGGCACTTAGCGATTTGGCAAGCGAAGGTTTTTCCCTGTACTCACGAGCAAGTTGATGGCTAAATG
>QIAS01000162.1:3747-4161 GCA_003225615.1 Acidobacteriota bacterium
AAACTACCTTCCAGAGCGGCGGTAGGCCGATCCGCCTGGATTGTTTTCTTCCGGGCAGCAATGGCCAACGCTTTCCCGCGGTGATTTCGCTGCATGGCTCCGGAGGCGGCCACGCCACTATGTCGGAGCCCGCTGAGCTACTGGCCAGCCACGGATTTGCGGTCTACATCCTGCACTACTTCGACCGGACTGGCACGGCCTTAGCAGACAAGCAAACTATATTCAGCAAGTTTCCCGTATGGATGAAAACGCTCTGGGATGCAATCACCCACGTGGAACAACAGCCCTCCGTCGATCCCGAGCGTATTGGGCTGCTGGGATTTTCTCTCGGCGCGTATCTTTCGCTCTCCGATGCCGCCATCGACAAGCGCATTAAGGCTGTAGTTGACTTCTTTGGCGGCTTACCCAAAGAGA
>QIAS01000163.1:0-1989 GCA_003225615.1 Acidobacteriota bacterium
TGCGCCACAAATTGCAATTGTTTGTCTTGCGCCTTTATCGAATGCCAGGAGAGGCTCGAAGAAATTTGCAAGACGGCATTTTTCTGTGCAGAGGAAGAATCGTTACGCAGGGTGATTTTGCCTCGGACGCCTAACCGTTGCTGTTCCGGCTCGATCTCCGCGTTCAGGTCGTACCGCGTGATGCTAAACGCTTCACGGTCCAACCCACGACAATTCGGCGCATAGCCATAAAGGAGACAAGACAGGATAACGAACTTAGTAAGGAAATTAACGAACTTCATAGAAGACAAATAACCCCGGCACAGTCACTACATACAACAACCGCGGGCAGTCATCGGGAGTCCCGCACCGGCTCCGCGCCAGCTTTCTTCCGCCGCTGTCGCACAATTTCATACAGGACGATCCCCGCCGCCACCGAAACATTCAACGATGGCACCTTCCCCAGCATCGGAATCGAAACCAGGAAATCGCACTTCCGTCGCACCAGGTCGTGCAGGCCCTTGCCCTCAGCGCCCAGCACCACGGCGCAATCCATGTTGTAGTCAAGGGCATCATAGGTCTGAGTCCCCCGCTCATCCAGCCCGACAATCCACAAGTTCTTGGCTTTCAAGTCTTCCAGCGCACGCGCGATATTCGTCACCTTGGCGATCGGCAAATGCTCGCTCGCTCCCGCTGACGCTTTGGCCACAATCGCCGTCACGCTTGCCGCCCGCCGCTCCGGGATCACCACGCCGTCGGCCCCGGCCGCGTCCGCCGTCCGCAAAATCGCGCCGAGATTATGCGGATCCTCAACTCCGTCGAGCACCACCATCAACGAATGCTCCCCACGCTTGGCTGCGACCACATCATCCAGATCGTTGTACTGTTTCGCCGAAGTAACCGCCACCACTCCCTGGTGCGCTCCGTTTCCCGTCATGCGATCGAGTTCCGGCCTCGGCAGAAATCGAACCGCAATCCCCAAACGGCGACATTCCTCTATTACGCGCTGCAGCCGCAGATCGTTCCGCTCCTTGGCCACACCGACCCAGGAAAAAGCGCGTCCCCGCGCTTTCAGCGCCTCTGCAACGGCATTGATGCCGTAAATAAAATTCATCTGCTTTCAGTGTACCGCAGTACAAAATTTAACAATTTTCATGGTTGTCTTCATCATTGTCATCCTGAGCGAAGCGAAGGATCTATGCATTCCCTGGCGCTGCATCGGACTCCAGTCGCGCCCGCTACACCGATGCTAAACTGAATGTCAGGAGCTACTCGTTGCCCGCTGTCTACATCCTCTCCGCCGTCCGCACCCCGATTGGCAAGTTCGGGGGATCTCTCGCCTCGCTGACCGCCGTCGACATGGGCGTTGCTGCCGCCAAGGCCGCGCTGGAGCGCGCCGGAGTGCAACCGCAGCAGGTCGACGAGACCATTTTCGGCAACGCCCGCCAGGCTGGCGGAGGGCCCAATCCCGCCCGCCAGATTTCCGTGCGCAGCGGAGTCCCGCAAGAAATTCCTGCTTACACGGTCAACCAGGCCTGCGCTTCCGGAATGAAATCTATTGCGCTCGCCTACGAGGAAATCGCTGCCGGGAATCTTGACTGCGTTCTGGCAGGTGGCACGGAGTCCATGTCGCGCCTGCCTTACTATCTCGACGGCGCCCGCTGGGGCTATCGCCTCGGCAACCAGGAGCTTGTAGACGGCATATACCGGGATGGCTTTTTTTGTCCGCTATCGAAGATGGTGATGGGCGAAACCGCGGAAGTACTAGCCGAGCAAAACAGCATCTCGCGCGCGGAGCAGGACCAGTTCGCTCTCTGCTCGCAAACCCGCGCCGCACGTGCCATCGCTTCATGCCGCTTTGAGACCGAAATTGTGCCCATCACCATCGAAAGCAAAAAAGGTCCTCAGCTTTTCACCAAGGATGAGCACCCTTTTGCCGGCGCCACGCTGGAGAAAATGGCCGCGCTCCCGCCCATCTTCTCCAAGACTGGAACTATCACCGCCGCAAAT
>QIAS01000163.1:2043-5640 GCA_003225615.1 Acidobacteriota bacterium
GCCCGCATTCTCGCCGTGACTTCAGCGGGAGTCGACCCGCGCATCATGGGCATTGGCCCTGTCCCCGCGATTCGCAAGATGGAGCAAAAACACCAGCTCCCCCTGGTCGATTTTGATGTTGTCGAACTCAATGAAGCCTTCGCGGCCCAGGTCCTCGCCTGCGATCGCGAACTGCATTTTGACCGCGACAAACTCAACGTAAATGGCGGCGCCATCGCTCTGGGCCATCCCATCGGCTGCACCGGCACTCGCATCACGGTCACCCTGCTGCACGAAATGTTGAAACGAAGAGCAAAGCGCGGTCTCGCCACCTTATGCGTCAGTGGCGGAATGGGTATGGCATTGGCCCTGGAAAACGTATCCTCCTAAAACCTCCTTCCTCTCGTCCTCGACTTCTGCTATGCTTCCCGCCCGTAGTTAGGGCCCGCGTTCCCCCCGCTACGACCATCCGCATAATTCAGGAGGAATCCATGCTCCGCGCCGTCGCTCGCTGTTTAGCGTTGCTCCTATGCTCGTTATTCGCCGTCACTCTCTATGCCCAGCAGTTTTCAGCGGACTTAGTAGACCTTCGGCCCGATCGCAAATCCAATCCGGCCAAGGTTTACGTCAGCAATGACAAGCTGCGCTTCGAAACTCAAGACCGGAGCGCCGGCGGCAACGTCGCGATGATCTGGGACATCGGCCACCAAACCCGCTACTTACTGATGGCGGATCGCCGTATGTATATGGACTATTCGCCCGTCATGGGCTCCAAATTACCCGTAACCCTGTACTGGCATCCTTCCGACATCAACAACGCCTGTCCTGAATGGCACAAACTAGCAGAACAAATGAAGCATACGGAGAAGTGGGGAACGTGCCGCAAGATAGGAAGCGATACGGTCAACGGACGAAGCGCGATCAAATACGAAGGCTCATCAACCGAGGGGAAGACCGGCGATGTCTGGATCGACTCCAAATTGCACTACGTCACAAAATACGAGGATAAAGACGGAGGGATGGAGCTGCGCAACATTCAAGAGGGCTCTCAATCCGCCAGCCTCTTCGAAATACCGGCCGGATATCAGAAGTTTGACCTGGGAAACATGCGCCTTCCGCAGCGTTAGGGCTGGCCGCAACCTCCGGTCCGTTGACGCTCGTAAAAACCGCCCGGTATACTCGCTTCAGGAACAACTGGAGCTGCAATGCCCTTGTCCGCTGTAATCGTGGACGACGAGCAACTCGCCCGCGACGAACTCGCGTACTTGCTCAAAGGCGTCGGCGATATTGATGTCATAGCGCAGGGCAAGAACGGCGTCGAAGCCGTAAACCTTATCCGCGAGCACAATCCGGACCTGGTTTTCCTCGATGTCCAAATGCCCGGCCTGGACGGCTTTGGCGTAATCAAAAAATTGCTCGATAAGAAGGTTCCGCTTCCGAAAATTGTCTTCGCCACCGCCTTCGATCAATATGCCGTCAAAGCCTTCGAAGTAAACGCGGTTGATTACCTTCTCAAGCCCTTCGACAAAAAGCGTGTCGCGCAATCGGTGGAGAAAGCGCGGGCCAAAATAGAGAGCACCGGCGGTTCCACCGGCAAGCTGGAAAGCCTGGTGCGCATGCTGGAGTCGCAGAAGCCGCAGAGTTCCAAGATTCTCTTAAAATCCCTGGGACGCCTTTTTTTGGTGGACCAGAAAGATATCTGCTACGCCTCCATTGAAGACGGCGTGATCACGGTTGCTACCAGTGGCCAAGCCGGCATGGAAGGGCAATCCAACTGCCGTACACTCGAGGAACTGCTCGACAGCCTCGACGCAAATCTCTTCTGGCGGGCCCATCGTTCCTACTTAGTGAACATCAACCGCATCAAGGAAGTCGTTCCCTGGTTCAAGAGTTCCTACCAACTAAGAATGGACGACAAGAAGCAGACCGAAATTCCTGTCAGCCGCGCCCAGACTCGTCGCTTGCGCGAATTGTTCGGACTCTGATCCGACAATCATTTTGTAATTCTTGGATCGCGGAAGAAAAGTGGGTGCGTAGACCTTCTGTAGGCAATAAAAAAAAGCGGCCGGGGGGCCCGGCCGCTTTCTCGGCGCACGCGTCGCATCCTGCACACATGTCGCGCGTGAGCGCGCACGTCGCATCCTGTACACGCGTTGCACTCTCTATGAAGCTAATGCTTCCAGCGCCGTACGATTCCGAATCACCAACGTCGACCCTTCCAGGCGAATAAACTGCTTCTTCTTTAAGTCGGTCATCAAGCGTGTCACTGTCTCCCGCGAGGACCCAATCATCTGTGCCATCTCTTCATGCGTCAGCCCCGAGCGGATACGGATCTCATTTCCATTGCTCTGAGCCGGACTCCACGAAAGCAGCAATCTCGCCAACTTGCCGGCCGACGAGCGTGCCAGTACCAGGTCGTGGATGTCCTGGTAGGCTGACTGGAATTCCTTACTTAGGGCCTGCGCCGAATGCAGCCCCGCCTCCCCGTATTTGCTTACGAAACGTAGCAGGGCCTCCCGATCGACAAAGTTAACCTGACATGGGGTTGCGGTTTCCGCGGTCAACTCGCATGCGGTACCCGAAATCACCGCGCTCAGACCCAGGACTTCGCCGGCGTCGGCGATCTTGAGGATCAGAATCTTCCCATCGCGCGACGTCGTAGAAAGTTTTACTTTGCCCGCGCATAGAACATAAATGCCGCGCGGAGTTTGCCCTTCCACAAAGAGCAGAGCGCCCGCCGGATAAATACTGTGGTGTCCCATATGGCTGAAGCTCTTCAGCACTTCCGCCGAAAAGTTGCAGAAGCGTTGATCTTCGTTCAGCTTGCATAGTTGGCAATTGTCTACAACTTCCAAGCCATAGGGAGTCTTCATCCCTGTCTCCTCCCGGAACTGGTCGCGTCCACGGCTGCTTGAGCGGAACGCACTATGGGCCCCTGTGTGCCCGTTTACCGTAAACGGCACTTGAATCGGCATGCGATTTACTCCTGCCCGTGAAGGGAGCGCAGGTTCTCGCTCCCAGTCCGCGAGCAGACCGAAGCCCACCCTCCTAACCTCCGGATCCGAGGATTTGCAAGCCCGGATCAATTCCCACCCGGCGTCCACATTTGCGCTCCGCCGCCATGCCACGCTACAGGCAAATAGAAACAAGAGGTCCGCTGCCACGGTATGCCGGTTTTCTGGAGACAAACTGCCGCGCACACTTAACTGGCGTAATAGCCCTCGATCTGATCCAGAAGGTAACGGGTGAGAACTCCCCGACCGACCAAGGTTGTTCCCGCAAGGTGCATCTCTCGCAACAGTCTCTGGCCGGGAGCATCCACAAAGCTCACCGCCCCGAGGTCCGCAACTATTTTTCTGCCTTCGGCTTGCGCTAATGTTTCCCGCCAACACCGCCTCAACTCCTCCACCCAGGCATCAATCAGCTTGCCTTCCAGCCGGATGATTGCCGAATCGCCGTGTTGCGTAACCGTTATGCGCAGCATCAGCCCGTTTCGCGTCCCCGACTTTTATCTCTGCGCAGTTGAATCTCCGAACTCCTGAATCACATAAGTGATTGAAAACGACGGCAGTACATGCCGGTGTTTCCTCGTTTAGCCCAGTTGCCTGACGAGGTTGC
>QIAS01000186.1:0-1367 GCA_003225615.1 Acidobacteriota bacterium
TGGAGCATTTGAGCGAGCCAGCGAGAGCAGTGGCTGAGATGACTCGCGTGCTGGCTCATGGTGGCGCACTTATCATCAGCACACCCAACCTGTGGAATTATGGCGTACTAGCGAACGCGGTTTTATCGAAAGTCTTGCCTGAACAATGGCGATTGCGGCTTGTTCGGGCCAGTGATAGCAGGGAACCGGAAGATATTTTCCCTGTGCGCTATCGCGCAAATACGCTGACTCGGCTGAGCGAAATGTTCACCGCCAACGGATTGAAAATTCACAAGCTGACAGCGCTAGCTCAACAGCGAACATTTTTCAGCAAGACCGCGCCAGTAGAGAAGCTGCTCATGACCATAACACCGGGAGTGAGGCTGCTTGCGTGCGGTTACAAGGCTTAGTGCACGAGGTTCATGCGAATACAGAGTTCGTTGCCGAATTTTTCTCGCGTGGCTTCGTTTGACGAGCGACCATCGCGACTGGCGGCATACACCTGGCGGGTCGTGGATTTCGTGGCCCTGGATAGCGGGACATTTCCCTGAAAGAATTTGCGGGCAAGCTTTGACATAAAACGCGCCGGCGGGCCAACATGTCTGAGTCGGCGCCTGCTCGACAACCCTGAAAACAAAGGTATTTTAAAAACCTGGCGCCTTCTCTTTCGTTTTGTCACACGTACCATTGGTGGGCTGTACCGGCAGAGTCGGTGGAGTCAACCAGTGCGGGGAGGAGAAATTAAAGAACTCCATCATGTCGTCTGCAGCAGCATCGCGAGCGGTAAGCGAGGGCACATTAAACCTGACCTCGATCAGGCGCAGGATGGATGTGTGATCGCGCCATACGTGAGAGACATAATGAGGCTTGACCCACGGCGAGATCACTACGACAGGTACCCGGAAGCCTGAATGCGCAAAGTCGCCGGGCTGATCTCCGGAGAGCAGCATGGGCGCGATCTTGTCAGGTTTGACCTCGCTGGCGGGTACGACGTGATCGTAAAAGCCGCCACCTTCGTCATAGGTCAAGATAAATACTGAGGAACCCCAGGAAGGGCTTGCCAGCAAAGCATTAATTATCTTGGATGCGTCCTGGGCGCCCAGTTGTATGTTGTTGCCCGGATGCTCATCGAGTCCGGTAGGGCCAGCCCGCTCGATGAAGATCACTTGAGGCAGGCTCGATTCGTTTTTAATGTCGTTGTACCAGGACGAAATTGGAACCATTTTCGATGCATCATGCTGGTACGTAGACCATTGCGGTAAATAGGAGCCGTTGTCCTGATAGTAGTAACGCCAGGACACGTTAGCCGCATCCAACTTGTCGAAGATAGTGGGCTGTGGCCAACCGCCGGAGGGCGGCGTGTCGGCCGTGATATGGCCGAACGACGT
>QIAS01000186.1:1463-12533 GCA_003225615.1 Acidobacteriota bacterium
CTAACGTACGCTGATTGTTTCAGAAATGCATCCATTTTCCCGCCGTCCACGTCGAGATGACTACTGTCCCAAGAGGGAATCAGATTCTCAGTGCACACCGTCTGGAAATGGTAGGGATGAAGTGGTGTTCCATTCCTGTCGTAGAGCGTAGCGTTGAGCGGCACTCCATCGATGCTGTTGGACAGGCCCTTGGAAGCGCGGTACACGCCCAACATCCCGAAGTAGTTGTCAAAAGAATGATTCTCCTGCACGAAAAAAATAATGTGACGCAGATTGGTGATTCCTGAATTGGCAGTCACGGTAAACGAAACGGTGCGGCTGAACGATACCCCGGCTTGGTCCTTAGCCGTAACCGTGATGGTGTTGGCACCGCTGGCGAGATTAGTCAGGTACACGTCCAGCGGGGCAGAGCTACCCTGAAACAGCACAGTTCCGTTGCGAATGACCTGGATCGAGGTTGCCGGACTTGTATCTGTAAAACCTCCAACCAGGTGAACCGGCGAACTCACGACCGCGCCGCCGGCAGGAGTACAGATAGTGATGCTTGGATTGGTGGTGCCCAAGCTGCAAGGAGGGGTCATGGCCACGTTGACGTTCTTACTGAAAATCTTCCCCGCGCTGTCCTTCGCCTGGACTGTTACCACATGATTTCCCAGAGACAAATTAATATACGTATCTACGTTGGGGGCATTCACCTGGTACACAAGTGAGTTATCGACGTAGATCTGGACTGCGGTCACTGTGTTCGAATCCGTGGTGCTGGCCACCACGTGCGCCGGAGTCGCCACAATCGCATTCTGAGTAGGCGTACAAACCGTTACCGACGGGTTTACCGTGCCCGGAGTGCAGGTTGCAGCGGCAGCACGTGGGGACGCTGCGGTGACTGCCAGGAACACGACGGAGACGAGCACAAGACTCAACCATGCTGCGCGCCTGCGAGGCGAGACCGATAAGCGAAAGTGGAAATGTTTTCTCATGGAATTTAATTTTATGTCGCCTGGGCATCTCGGCCCTAAGCGGGGCCAATCCAGCGTTCGCGTCGGAGTTATTCTTAGGACGAATCTGGCAGACAGAGGGTTGCCCCGACAAGGCTGCCAAACGCTCGTAAAAGTTCAAGGCGGCGGGAAGCCCGAGCCCGTGACAACAAAGAGTAGCTGCTTCTCACCGTAGTGCCGCGCCTGCCGAGTTGCTCAACGGCCCGGCCCATTATTTGATCTGCATTTTAACTTGTGAGGAATTTGACCACTGTTTGGCGATCTATTTTGCCGACAAGCTGAAAATTCAACAGTGATGGTGGTCTGGATCTCCACCGGTTTTCCATTGATTAAATCAGCTCCGTCTATCGGTGATCAGTTTGGACACTTCCATCCCATGTCGCTGAGTCCGAGCCTAGACCGCCGCGGGGCATGCAAGTCCAGCCTGCGCAAGCAGGCGCGGGGAAGGGCCTGTTCGAGGGGGAGCGAAAAACAGGATGCAGGTACTCAATTTCGACAAGCACTTGCGGCCATCACCCTTGGCGGGGCAGGCTAGGCCGCCCTGTAAAATACGCGGATCACCCAAAACACCGCCCCCGCGACCATCGCGGAAGCTGGAATGGTCAGGATCCATGCCCAGACAATCCTGCGTGCAACGCCCCAACGCACGGCCGAGAGGCGGTGCACAGCGCCCACCCCAACGATGGCTCCCGTAATGGTGTGCGTGGTGCTTACCGGAATTCCTGCTAAGGCGGTACCGAACAGGGTCAGGGCTCCGGCACTCTCGGCACAGAATCCTCCGAAGGGGCGCAGCTTGGTAATCTTCGATCCCATGGTGTGAACGATCCGCCAGCCACCCAGGTATGTTCCCAACGCGATGGCAGTGTGAGCAGCAAGAATGATGGGCCACTTGTAGTGGCCCCAGTCGTGGCCCATATCCGCCCGGCTCATGTAGCCGCTGGTATAAAGGGCGCCCGCGATAATGCCCATGGTTTTCTGCGCGTCATTGCCGCCGTGCCCCAGGCTGTATGCAGCGGCAGAAACTATTTGCAGGCGCCGGAACCAGGTATCCACCTGGAGAGGCGATTTGTCTCGCAGCAGCCAATATCCAGCCGTGCTGAAGATGAGGGCCAGCACGAATCCCATCACGGGCGCGATCACGATGAAGACCAGCGTTTTGGTCCACCCCTGAGGGATGATGACCTGGTAAGCTTCCGCCCAGCCGCGGTTTAACGCGGCTCTAGTTACCGCCGCGCCAGCGTAACCGCCGATCAGGGCGTGCGAAGAAGAGGTCGGGAGCCCCCACCACCAGGTCAGCAAGTCCCAGACGATGGCTCCGACCAGTCCGGCGATTACCACATACTGGGTCACATCATCCAGACGGATCATCCCCTTGCCGATGGTCTTGGCCACTGCGGTGCCGAGGAAAAAGGCAGCAGCGAAGTTAAAAAATGCCGCCCACAGCACCGCCAGTCGCGGCGAAAGCACGCGCGTGGAAACGACAGTCGCGATGCTGTTGGCGGCATCGTGGAAGCCGTTAAGGAAATCGAAGATGAGGGCGGTCGTCACCGTGACGGCCAGCAGTGCGAAGCCAAGGTTCACGAGGAGACCGCGCTGTTTGGAAATGAATTTTTATGCAAGTGATCCAGAAACATTCAGGCGCTCTTCAGGGCTACTGCTTCTAGCACGTTGGCCGCGTCCTCGGCCTTATCCGTGGCATTCTCCAGTACTTCGTACAGTTCCTTGACCTTGATAAGTCGGATGGGGTCCTTCTCCTGATCGAACAGAATTGCAATCGCGCTCCGGCTGATGCGATCGGCTTCATTTTCCAGGCGGTTCACTTCCACGGTGTGTTCCAGCACCATCTGGTTTTTCTCCAGGACGGAAACGCCGCGACTCAAGGCTTCGCTCTGTTGCACAATCAATTGCGCGAGAGCGGCCGCCGCATCCGGTGGCTGGGTGATTTTGTACATGACCAACCGGACGCCCGCAGCATTCACGAAGTCAAGGACGTCATCCAGAGAAGAAGTCAGCCTGTATATATCTTCGCGGTCGAACGGAGTGATGAAGGTCTGGTTCAAATGAATGATGATATTGTGGGTCATCTCATCGCCGTGGTGCTCAATTTCCTGCAGTTGCCCAATTTTTGCTTCGTCCACTCGCGGTTCCTGAAGAATCTCGTGCAGCAAGCGCGCTCCCTTGGTGAGATTCGCGGAGACCTGGTTAAACAGGTGGAAGAACTTGGTCTCTCGCGGAATCAGACGAAATCTCAATTGAGCCTCCGTGATCAAGCCCGGTATGTCGTTGGGACCGCTCAATATCTCATGCAGTTAGAAGTGCGTCAAACTTGGCACCCCCCAAGAGCCCGCTACCCTATCTCCGCAAGAAGGCGATTGCGGCGAGATTAAAAGAAAAGGGGCCGTGAAAAAGTCAGCAACCAAAGCACGCGGTTTATTCTAGACTGGCTAGACGAAACCAGCATCAGGGATAGCGGCATGAGACTCTCCGTTGTAATGCCGGTTTATAACGAACGTAGCACCCTGCGGGAAGTGGTATCGAAAGTGCTTTCCCTGCCTTTGGAACTCGAAATCATCTGCGTGGATGACGGATCTGAAGACGGCTCGCGCGACATTCTAGCTCGCCTGCAGCATGACAATCCCCAAGTGCGAGTATTTCTGCAGCCGCACAACATGGGCAAGGGCGCCGCTCTGCGCCGTGGCATCCAGGAAGCCCGCGGCGACTTTGTCATCATCCAAGACGCCGACCTGGAATACGATCCTGCGGAATACGCGGTGCTCTTGGAACCGCTGATCGAGGGCAAGGCGGACGTGGTGTACGGTTCGCGATTCCTGAGCGGACGCCCGCATCGTGTCTTGTATTTCTGGCACTCGGTGGGAAACTCAATCTTAACGCTCATCTCGAACGCCCTTACAAACCTCAATCTCAGCGACATGGAAACTTGTTACAAGGTATTCCGTCGGGAGGTCATTCAATCGATTCCCATCGAGGAGAACCGGTTTGGATTCGAGCCGGAGATCACGGTGAAGGTGGCCAAGCGGCGGCTGCGGATTTACGAGGTTGGGATCAGTTACTGGGGACGCACCTACGAAGAAGGCAAGAAAATTGGCTGGAAGGATGGCGTGCGCGCGCTCTGGTGCTTGTTGAAGTATTCCATGAAAGAATCGAGGGTTCCTGCACGGAATCAAGCTGTTTCTGCTACGATCCAAACCACTGATGTTCGTCCCCCTGCGGATTAATACATGGCAGGAGGCTGGCGCCGCAGCAGGGCAGCTCGTGCGTTCCAAGCAACAAATTCTATTCCGGGCTGCACCCCAAGTTGCACACTATCCCTCCCGAAGCGCTTCCATATCTCTTGAGATCGAACGAGAGTTGTGGTTTACGGCATTCAGCAACTGCGGTAGGATTTAGCGCCTCACGATCTGTATGAAATTGGCGATCCAGGCAGCAGGAAAAACCGATGTTGGATTAGTGCGAGCCAACAATGAGGACAACTTCGGTTACGACGTTCGGGAGGGAATTTTCGTGGTTTGCGACGGCATGGGCGGTCAGGCTGCCGGGGAGACGGCGAGCAAGATCGCAGTGGAAACCGTGTTGAAGTGTTTTCAGCAGGACCATGGTGTCACCAATTCGCACGTGCTCGGCCGCGGGTTCGAAGAAGTTTCCGAGCGGGCCAATGCGCTCGGCAATGCCGTGCAACTGGCTAACCAGGCCATTCAGGAAGCTGCTGCGCGGAATCCGGGACAGTCTGGCATGGGTTCGACGATTGTGGCAGTGTGCACGGGAGGAAGCCAGTTTTCCATCGCAAACGTTGGAGATAGCCGTATTTACCTGATTCGTGGAGACGCCATTCAGCAATTGACCAGCGACCATTCGCTGGTCATGGAGCAGGTGCGACGGGGCTTGATGACAATGGAGGAAGCGGAGAAATCCGAGATGCAAAATGTCATTGTACGAGCACTGGGTACCGAGGAGAGCGTTGAGCCCGACCTGGAAGACCATGAGTTCGTGCCGGGCGATCTCTTGGTGCTGTGTAGCGACGGCCTCTCTCGTTATGTGAAAGAAAACACGATATTGGAAACGATCCGCAGCACGGAAAATCTCGATGAAGCTTGTGCAAAATTGATTGAGGCCGCCAAGAGCGGAGGTAGCGACGACAACATTACATGCCTACTGGTACGGGCGCGCGAGCAGGACCAGTCCTGGGGCGGCCGGCTGCGCAACTTAATCTCTCCTGCCAACAACTCGCGCCATGGTTCCAGTTGATGCCCCAACCTTCCTACTGCTGCGCCACGGTGGAAACGCAGCGCAATCCCGAAAGTTCAGATGAGTGGAGCGGGTTAAACCCGTTCACCGTCAACTGGTAGCTGTACGACATCTTCTTTCCGCTGGGCAGGATGATGTCCCGTCCATTTGACTGCATGACCCACTCGAGATCGTTACTGCCGGGCCCGGAAGGCCGCCAGTGAGCATCTGAGACATAGTGGAAGATTGCCCAGGGACCTGAATAAGGCGATCCCAGCAAATTACCTTTTGCCGTGGCTTGAACGGTCTCGCCGGCGCCCGCCCAGTTGAAAGTCTTTTGTTGCCCCGTGGTCGCGAGTGTTTCACTGCCTACGTTAAGCATAACTCCCTCCACGTTACTGGGGAGTTGCTTCAGGGAATAGGTGAAATGGGGAGTGGGCGGGACTGCGGCCGCTCCCGGCTGCGTCTGCGATCCTGGCTGATAGAGGGCGTCGCTAACCGCGACGGCGCGATTGTAGAAGATGAGGAATGCAGGTGAGATTCGGACGGTGCCGGAAGGATTGGCCACATACCTCGAACCTTCCTTGGTGGTATAGCTGCTCAGTTTGGCGTCCTTGAAAGCAGTCCACAAAGCACCCGTGCCGGGCGCAAAAATCGTATTCAACTGATCGATGGGGAGATCCCGCTCTGAGGTGGGATTGAATGGATAGTACCTGTGAACGATAGGATCAAACTGCGAGCAGAAAGCTCTCCCGGCGTTGTTCAACGCCTCCACCGGGCTGCCGATGATGTCTTTTTCTGCAATGATGATGGGCTCCTGCAACAACGAGCGAAGCGAACTCTCGGTGTGGAAGCGCTGGTCTACGCGCGCGCTCGTAGCTGCGTTGGCCTGCAGTTTGGCTGCTTCGGCCGAGTTGAGGGCTTGCGTGTTCAGGTTCGGGTCATTCGGACTGGGACTGCGAACAATGGTCAGAATGTCGGTCTGCAGCTTGGCCAGCGCAGCTACATAGTCTTTGTTGGCAGGAATCACGTACGCCGTGGGCAGGCCTTGCGCAGGTCCAGGCGGTTCCACCGCGTGTACCGGAGCAAAAACGTCGCTTATATCAGGGACGCCCACGTCCGTGTTGTGAGCAACGAACCACAGCAACTCCAGTAGCGGAGAAGTAGCGCTGGTGAGCTTTTCCAACCGGTCGCTGGCTTCGTCAAGCTTGAAATTGACAACGTGGGATCTCTCCAGAACGTTACGCCACTCGTTGATGAAATCCTGGTAATACCGTTCGGTAAGTTTCTGCTGGAGAGTGGCGGGATCTAACTGTGTCGCGGTGTTCTTGCCCAGAACCCACTCTTCGCCCCGCATGTAGTTGGAGGGCTTCCGAATGGCCTCCTGCATGAAAGCGAAGCCCCCCCGGGTGAAAGCGCCTTTGACTCGGTACGAGCTGAGAATCGTACCCACTGAATCCCTGAACTGCTCATTGAAGCTGAGTTCGGCATTCTTACGCGATGCCTCGGCCAGTAACGGGTAATAGTAGCGGTCTATCCCGCCGAATTGCCCCAGATAAACGCGGGCGTGCTCAATGGCCTGCTTGTCGCGTCGTGCGTTTTCATCAGGGTAAGGATTGTCCGCAATCAATTCCGTACTGTAGAAGTCGAATTGTGACCTGGCCAGTGCCGCGCTTTGCTCATCAACATTTTTTCCCGCTTGCCAATGGCTTTGAAGTACCGGAGCGAGGAACTCTTTGGTGCTCTTCTCCGGATTCGATGTGGTCATCAGATAAGCCTTCAATTCGTTATAGGGAATCTCGTAGACGGCGTTGGCATCCGGCTTGTCTTTAAGGGTGCGGAGAGCCGTCAGCAATTTTCCTTGCGTTTCACCGAATAGGAGGCTGCGGAAACGATCGAAATAAATTTGCCGGGCATCCGGATAAATGCCGTCGCCCACATACAATCCCCAGCGCAGGTGGAGGGGAACTCCGTCGCGCTCATAACTCGTGAGTGTCTGCAGTTCCTGGCGGAGATTGTCGAGCTTCTGCAAGTCAGCCCGGCTAGGCACCTGGTTGGGAGCGACCCTTACCGTGCGCAAATCTTCGGCGGCGCGCTGGACACCGTCTTCAAGCGCGCGGTTGCCGAGAAACGAGATCAGAAAGCCAATCGCGCAAACCAAACCGAGGGCTGCCACAGCGCCCAGCAAGACGCGCCGAAGCAGGCTGACGCGGGAACTGAAGCCGCTGGCGCTGAGCGCGACCTTGTCTTTGAGGATAATTTCGTTGAAGAACTGCGTGAGAAAAACCCACTGCGGCACTTTGCGGGAGCCGGCTACACGGGCAGCGACCGGGGCCTGCGACGAACGATATCCCCCGCCGCCGCCTCCGCCGCCGAAGATGCGAGTGGCCCCAGCATCAAAGCCGCCGGCGCTGGATTCGGCGACTTGCCCAACATCGGGTGCGGCCGCGACCACGTCCTCCACGACGACCGGGCGTACGCCGGTGAAATAAAATCCGCGGAGGAATGGATTCACCGCCAGCTGACTCGGGCGAGCCATATCCACGAGAAATTGCACGAGGAGGTTGCGGAACTTTCTGAGCTCGCGGGGAAACTCGTAAATACCCGGCAGCTTGGCGGCTTCGTTCTCGCGGGCAAGAAGGTCCAGTCGCCTCTCCGCCAAGGAATAAAAGAGTTCATCGAAGGCCTTGGTCAGCCGGCGAGTTTCCTCCTCGGCGTAAACGCCTGCGGATTGCAGCGATCGCACCGGTAAAGTTGCGCCGAGCACCTGCGACGTTTCATTCTTGCTAAGGCCTGCCACATAGTCGAGAAAGAATGAGCCTCCGTCCCCGCGAGCGCCCAGACGATCGGCTTTCGTGAACAGCACATAAATAGGAAAGCTGATTCCCAGCAACTGCGAAATTTCTTGCAGTCGTGATGCCAACTTACGGGCTGCGGAGGGAATTGTCTCGCTGGCGCCGGGCTTAAGGAAGTTCTCGCAGTCATAGCAAACAATGGCGGCCCGGGGCGCCTGCTGGCCTTTGCCGAACGCGCTAGAAACTCGGCCCGGCTGCATCAATTTCACCAGCCGCTTCCAGCGGGGTGGTTGGGAGAGCATGCTGCCGGCGGGGTCCACGAATACCGCCTGCCGCGTATACCAGATGTTAGCCACGCGAGTGGGCAGGATATTGTTGTCCTGGTAGACGTGGCCTGCCAGCAGTTCCGGGTCAAGCGAAGACTGTATGATTGTGCTTGTCTTCGTCGAGCCCACATCTCCCACAAGAAAGACGAGCGGCAGGTTCCCAAGACTTGCTCCGCGCGCCACCGGGGAACTCTTCAGGCGGCGCATGGCTTCGTTCACCAGAAGTTCAATGTCCTGGATGGGAGCAGCCTGAGACCCGGCGGCATCTGCAGCAGTTTCAGAAGCTTTGCTTTTGCGGTAAAACCACAAAAAGGAACCGGCCGCAATAATGCCAATAACTGCCAGTGCGCCACGCAGAACCCAAATGCCAGAACCGGGCGGATGTAACCATGTTCCGATGAACCAGACTAGAACCAGGTACGCCAGCAATATCCCGGCGGTTACCCCGTAAACCATGAAGCCCCCTATTTCCCAAACTGCGCGGCGAAATTGGAAATTCCCGCAGCACCGGAGATAAGAACAAATTTGAAAAAGACGAAAAAACCGATGGCAATGAGAAGGCTCACGATGGAGCCGATAGCCAATTTACGCACCCAGGTATCGCTCTGCACCAGGCGCACGGCGTCGGCAGGGATCGCACCGCGAGGCGAAAGCGCAGCGGACGGGCCACGCACGCGCCGGATCTTTTCATGGATGGCGCCCATGATACCGCGCAAATCACCCGCACCGCCTGCGGCATAACGTCCCTTGAACCCCAGCAACAAACACAGGTAGTAGACTTCCAGGAGATCGCAAACTTCGTGCGAGTCCTGTCGGTTTAGTACCTTCTGCAATTCCTGGAAAAAAACTTCGCCGGCAAGTTGATGTCCGAAGAGTTCTGCCTGCAACGGCAGCCGCGGCCAATCGGCAAACACCGGGTTGCGGCAACTGAGGGCCGATTCGTCCAGAAACGCCACCACGGCAAAGATGACTTGCTTTGTGTCTTCGGGGCCGTAACCGCGAGTGCGAGCTTCCTGCTCGGCCACTCTCAACGCCTGCTTCATTTGCGCGCGGAAGGAGTCAGCGTTGGTGACCGGTTGACGGTTAAATCGCAGCCGCACGACAGCGGTGAATACTTCCTGAAAGGCTAATGCGAGATTCCATCCGCGCCGGTCCAGCGCGGAACTCGATCCGCGGTGACTGGCCAGTGGTGAAACGTGTGTGGAGGACATAATCTTGTTCAGCTCTCCAGAAGGACGACTAACTCCATATCAGGCGAAGGCACTTCGCCCGGCACATACACTCCTACGTTGCGGGTCTGCATGATATGTTCCCAGCACGGTCCGGTGCGATTGATGGTGAAGTACTGGCTATCCACTTTCGCGGAGACGGCAGCCGGCGGCACCTGTATGTGGGTGAGTGCCAGTCCGGGCAGTGCCCGGCGCACCAGCTCTGGAACGAATTTCGCCGAGCAGACTTTCACGTACTGCTGGGTTTTCGAAATCAGATCAGCTTCTCCGATGGGAGAGCGAATGCCCAGGATCCAGCGGCTGCGTCCAAGACATCGCTGGTCCTTGATCTCGCCCTCGTAAAAATACCGATCCGCTTGTTTCAACGGGATGGAAATGGTCTGGCTGGGCACAACCAACTCGAGGTGACGACGAATGTGCTCATCCAGCGGACCGAAACACAGATCCGGGTTGCGGTGGTCGTAAGCCGGCAAGGTTTTTGGATGGCTGTCCAAACCAAAAGTGCACAGAGCGCCTGCCAAGCGCGACATTTCGCGGAACATTTCCGTGGGATGCCCGTGTTTGGACAACAGCATATGACGCAGAGGAGTCAAGCTGGAGTTGATGGCATGCAGAAACCAAAACTGGGAGACTTGGCGAACCGACAGGCCAGCCTGGAATTTGCCCTGTGCCTGCTGCTGCTCCTGCGAGATCACCGCGCTTTTTTCTTCCAAAATCTCAACCAGGCGGGTGAGCATCTTCATTAGCCGCTCGCTCGCGCTAAGCCGCACGCAGGGAACGATGAAGTCAGGATCGAACGCGAAATGCCCGCCTCCGTCTCGCATGACGCGAGCCACTGGAAGGGTGAGAACATCGTCTTTAACCTCAGTCTCCAGTTGAAGGCGAATGTTCTTGCGTCCCAGGCGCACCGGTTTTTCATCTCTTCCAGTATTTTCGTCATGCAGCATTTGCACTGCACCCCGATAACGCATCGTCGCGTTTCCATTCTCCTCAACACTGCAGTTCTGGCCATCGGGAAACCAGCGCGGCACGGCCAGGCAGACCGTTAATTGATCGGCAGTGGGCGGAAATAGTTCGGTTATGGTTCGCGGTTCGGGGAGCGGATCGCACTCCGGCATGTCGAACGTCAGACCGTCTTCGAACATGCCGCGAGCGTGCAGCAGGGCGATAGTTCCGTTGCGCAGAGCGTCCGCGTCCACTTGGCAAGCTGCAAAACCATAAGCTTCATTCCACAGACTGGAGGTGGCAAAGTGAACTGAATCTTCAAAGTACCGGTTCTGAGCCTGGAAGTGGTGGGGAGCCAGGTACATGCCCTCCGACCAGACGATCCTGGAAAGCAACTTCATAATCGGGTCACCAAAATGAGGAAGCCATTCTCTCCTGACTTCCTGCATTTCAGAACAAGAAATTCGAATGTCGCGGGCGGCGGGGCGGCGCCCTGGTTGAAAGGCCTGCGAGTCGAGCGGGGACAGTGTCCGGGCCC
>QIAS01000186.1:12627-12827 GCA_003225615.1 Acidobacteriota bacterium
TCTTTACTGTCAAGATAAGGGAGTGTAAGCTGCACCATGTTGACCCGGCGCGATCTCGCGCCCGACAGAACAAGGCAGTCTGCACGGCACAAAAGGACTTCTCCCCCCAAAGAATTTGTTTTCTCGGGTCCTGCCGGAGTTCATTGCCGACCGCACCAGGACACCATGAAGTTTTCCGACAAGTACGAACTCGTGGAACG
>QIAS01000187.1:0-389 GCA_003225615.1 Acidobacteriota bacterium
AGTTTGACCAGCCCGCCGCCGCAGCCCACAATCGCCCTCAGCACAGACAGGCACCCGCAAGCAGAACCGTGGGGTCGGATGCCTGGCAGAGCGCAAGGGCCCTCCACGCAAACTCCCCTTGGGATCTTTGCAAGCGCATCTGTAAAGGGAAAGTTCTGTCCAGAAGCGCCGAGGCTTCCCGTATACCCGGCGGTTTACTTTTCGGTTCGACACGGCATCTTAGCGAAGCCGGCCCAGAGCTGGTTTTGCTACAAGCAAGCGAGGTAATAAATGGTGACTGTTCCCACGAACAATTTAGCGGTAAAGGGCTTCCGGTTGAACTACCCCGCCGCAGATTTTCAGCCGCAACGCGACCTGCCCGAAGGATTTCTTGAGTTCCTCGAGCCGCT
>QIAS01000187.1:443-11498 GCA_003225615.1 Acidobacteriota bacterium
CGCCCTTGAAGACTCCCTTCAAGGCAACAAGCCTGCCCATCGCTACCCCGCGGAAGCCGTGCGCAACGGCTGGCGAATCTCGTTGCCCGACTGGTGCAAGGACCAGCGCAATCAGATGACCGGCCCCGCCGACGAAGCTGAGCTCGTCGTCAAGATGCTGAACTCAGGCGCCCCCGGCGTCATGCTCGACCTGGAAGACTCGGTCGTCAACGAATGGGATCACCAGCGCCTGGCCGTCGACAACATTCTGCAAGCTCTGCGCGGATTACTCACCTACTTCGACAAGAAGCGCAATAAAGAGGTCGCCATCCAACCCAGCGCAACCGTCATCTGGACGCGCCCTCGCGGCCTGCACATCAGCCAGGGCGGAATCTTTGGAAACGAATTAACCTCTGCCTCGCTCTTTGACGTGGCCAGTGTGGTCTTCCGCGTCGATCCGGCTGAGCTGAAACATCCACTCTCTTTCTACATTCCCAAATCCGAGTCCGCTGACGAAGCGCTATGGTGGCGCGACCTGTTCCAGGCCCTCTCCGCCGCCCGCGGTTGGCCCAAGGATTACATCAAGTGCATGGCGCTGGTGGAAGCCCATCCGCTGGCATTTCAAATGGAAGAGTTTCTCTACAACCTGCGCGACCACCTGCTTGGCCTAGACCTCGGTCGATGGGATTACATGGCCAGCCTGATTCACTTCAACTACGAAGACCCGCGGTGGGTGCTGCCTGACCGCAACACGATTCCGCACGACGTTCCGTTCTTCCAGAATCTGCGCGAACTGCTGCCCGAGATTTGTCACAAACGCGGAATACTCGCAGTCGGGGGCATGACCGCGCTTTACCCCAGCCGCGAGGATGCCGAACTCAACGCACGCGCTCTGGCCGTCCTAAAAGAAGACAAGAAGAACGAAGCGAACTCGCTGATGGACGGTGCCTGGACGGGCCATCCCGACCAGAACCAGATCGCGGTTGACCAGTTTCCCTATCCCAACCAGCTTAATGCCCGCCGCCCACATGCCGAGCGCTATCCAGATCTGCGTCCGGTCCCGCATGGTGTCGGACAGAGAACGCTGAACGGAACGCGCGCGGCTGTACGCACCGTGATTCGCTATCGCAACGGTGTGCTTAACGGCAAAGGCGCGAGCCTGCTCGATGGATACATGGAAGACCTGGCTACCGACCGCATCTACCGCCTGATGATCGCTCAGCGCATGAGGCACTGCGAACAAATGCCGATCGTGGACGGATCAGGCAACCCCGTGCCGCACACGCCCGACCTGATAAGCGAAATTTTTGACGAGCAGCTCGAAATGCTATTGGCTAATCCGGCCCGCGCCGATCTCGGTACCCCCGAAACCTTCCGAGAAGCCCGCCGCATAGCCGAAGCCATGGTAATAAACGAAGAATTCGACCCGATGTAACCGGCGACGAGCAGAGGCCACGTGGCGAAAGGCGCCTTGCCCGTCTACCGAGCGAAGCGAGGCAGCACAAGCCTCGGCCAAGAGGTCGCAATAAAAAAGGAAGCCAACATGAAAAGCAACGGATCCAACGGAACCAACGGAAAAGACCTGAGCCCCCAGAATGACTGGACCACTAACCCGCGCTGGGAAGGCATCACCCGCCCTTACACGCCGCAGGATGTCGAGCGCCTCCGAGGCTCCATGCAGATCGAGTACACCATAGCTCGCCACGGAGCCGAGCGGCTCTGGGACTTACTGCACACGGAGGCCTTCGTCCCGTCCCTGGGCGCCATGACCGGCAACCAAGCCATCCAGCAGGTCAAGGCCGGCCTTCCCGCCATCTACGTCTCCGGCTGGCAAGTAGCTGCCGACGCCAACGACGTCGGCCAAATGTACCCCGACCAGAGTCTCTACCCGGTGGACAGCGTTCCGAACCTGGTGCGCCGCATCAACCAGGCGCTCATCCGTGCCGACCAGATCCATCACTCCGAAGGCAAGAACGGCCTCCACTGGTTTGCACCATGTATTGCCGACGCCGAAGCCGGCTTCGGCGGCAACCTGAACGCCTTTGAGTTGATGAAAGCCATGATCGAGGCTGGAGCCGCTGCCGTCCACTTTGAAGATCAGCTCTCCTCCGCCAAAAAATGCGGCCATCTCGGAGGAAAGGTCCTGGTCCCGACCTGCGAGTTTATTCAGAAGCTGATTGCCGCTCGCCTCGCGGCCGATGTGATGGGCGTTCCCACCCTGATCATGGCCCGCACCGACGCTAACAGCGCTCACCTGCTCACCAGCGACGTTGATCCGTACGACCGCGAGTTCCTCACCGGTAATCGCACGCCCGAAGGTTTCTTCTGCATCCGTGGCGGCATCGAGTCCGCCATTGCCCGCGCGACAGCCTACGCACCGTACGTGGAACTGCTGTGGTGCGAGACTTCCGAACCAAACTTGGAGGAAGCGCGCAAGTTCGCCGAAGGCGTCCACGCGAAATATCCCGACCGCATGCTCGCCTACAACTGCTCGCCTTCATTCAATTGGAAGAAGAAGCTCGACGATACCACTATCGCCCGTTTCCAGACCGAGCTTGCTGCCATGGGCTACAAGTACCAGTTCATCACGCTGGCCGGTTTCCACTCTCTGAACCTGGCCATGTTCGAGCTCGCCCGCGGATACCGCCTCAGCGGCATGACAGCCTACGCCCGCTTGCAGGAAAAAGAATTCAGCCGCGAGCGCGACTATGGCTACGAAGCCGTAAAGCACCAGCGCTTCGTGGGCACCGGATATTTCGACTCCGTCGCGCAAGTGATCGCCGGAGGCGCCTCGTCGATTACCGCCCTGGCCGGCTCGACCGAACAGGAGCAGTTCACGCCTACGCCCGCGCCGCCTTACGCGGGACACGGCCCGGACCCGGCATGCCAACCGATTCTCGGGGAGTGCCCCTCCATTCCCTCGCCTGAACAGGTCATACCTGAAATCAAGCCCGCAAAGCCGCATGTAGGCTGATAACGCCCGTTTTTTTTCGGCCCAAACCCACCCTTCCCGCTCAAATTGAGGGCGGGGAGAGTATTTCTGTACCGCCGGACTGCCGAATTACCGTCCAATTGCGGGTTTTCGGGGGCAGGAACCTGAAATAACCCGTCCCACGCGGATTTTCACAGTTGACATTCAGAAAAGTCAGCGGAAAATAGCTGCCACCAGGTTTCTCATCTCAGCGGGTGCTTTTGTGCGTACCTCCCCCGGTGCGCGCTGCAGAACTCACGGAACCTGCCCAGGAGAGAAAATGAATAAAGCGGATCTCGTTGACCGGATCGCAGGCGCCTGCAAAATCAGCAAGACGCAAGCTGCCCATGCGATTGATACGACAGTGGACAGCGTTACCTCTGCCTTAAAGAAGGGTGATCGGGTAGCCCTCATTGGTTTTGGCACATTCTCTGTTTCCCAGAGAAAGGCCCGCAACGGGCGCAACCCGCAGACGGGCGCCACCATCAAGATCGCCGCCCGCAAGGTAGCAAAATTTACCCCCGGGGCCGAACTCAAGAAAGCGGTCAACCGCAACAAGTAAGCAGTCAAAGGCAACTAAGCAGCAAATTCATCCCAAACGGCAGGAACCGCTCCTGCCGTTTTTTCACGCTTGGTCAAGTCACCCCACGTGGGGATGGTCGCCTCGGCCCGTCCCGCGAGCCCACCCCACCCGTTTGCCGAATCCTTTTCCAATCCGCTAGAATCTAATGATTCGAACTGAAATTGGGAGACCTAATGAAGGCTGCTATTCATCCCGCATACAACGAAGTGCGCGTGCTGTGCGCCTGTGGCAACAGTTTCACCACCCGCTCCACCCACAAGGGCGACCTCCACGTAGAAATCTGCTCCAGCTGTCATCCCTTCTTTACAGGCAAGCAGAAGCTGATGGACACCGCCGGTCGTGTGGAACGCTTCCGCCGCAAGTACGCCAAGGCAGGCGAAAAGGCTGCAGCGCCGAAGAAGTAGCTTCGGCAGTTTCCCAGCTTGAAGACACCAGAGGCTTCCATTTCAAACGGAAGCCTTTTTAGTTATCCGACGTTTTCGTCATCGTCGCGTGGGGTGATTCGCTCTCCCACACTGTTGTAGTAAACCTCTTTGGGTTCCTTGGCCTTTTCTGGCTTCGGCCGCGCGGGTGCGGAGGTAGATGGAATTCGCGGCTTGGAGGGCGCAACTGCCGCGGACGGCACAGCCTCGCGCTTAGCGGACAGGTCGGGCTGGGAGGCCGCGAATCCAGCAGGCGCGTCCCGCGGCACTATGGGCGTTGAGAAGGACAACGTGCTGCTTGCGGGCGGCTGCGAAGCAGCCGATGCTTGGGTCGTTGCCGGGCTCTTGAACTTGGCAGTCGCCGTTTGCGCGACCGGCTGGGCCAAACTCAACGATTTTGTTTTGCCATATTTGGGCTTCTTCTGGATCCAGGCATTCAGAATGATGACGAAGATCCCCGCCAGGCAAAGCTGCAGCACAGCGGTAAACAAATCGGGAAAGTTGAAGTCCTGTTTACCCAGAGATAGTGGGGAACTCGCGGTTTCCTCTCCCATGGCCATTGCCATGAGCGGCAGAATCACATCTCGAGTGAGCGACACAATGACGACCCAAACAGCCTCGCCAAGAACCAGGCCGCCGATAATGAGTGCGATCCACTTCTTTGGTCCCCACAAACTCCACTGTGCCGGGAGTGTTTTTGGAGTTTCATCCATGGTCTTTTACCCTATTAGATGCGGAATTGTGGCCTGTCACGCAGGGGACAAGGCAGTAAAATAACAACGTGCGCAAGCAATGGGACAATCCGAATGTGGCGCGGGCATTCCTGCCCGCGAATGTTGCCGGCGTTCCGTCCTCGCTGAGAATCGGCAGCGTCGAGATCCGTCCCGCCACCGTTCTCGCCCCCATGGCCGGAGTAACCGACACCGTCTTCCGCCGCTTCATCCGCAATCTCGGAGGCTGCGGCCTTATCATGACCGAGTTCACCTCGGCCGACGGAATCCTCCGCGCCAAAGACAAGAAAGCTCGCCGCTACCTGCACTTCTACGAAGACGAACACCCCATCTCCGCTCAACTCTTCGGCAGCAATCCCCAGGTGATGGCCGAAGCCGCCCGCATGGTCGAAGACTTAGGATTCGACCTGGTCGATCTCAACCTCGGCTGCCCGGCGAAAAAAGTCGTTAAGTGCAACGGAGGCTCCGGCCTGCTTCGTGATCTCCCTGCCATCGGTAACATTTTTAAAGCCGTCCGAGCCGCCGTCAAAGTTCCCTTCACAGTAAAATTCCGTGCCGGATGGAACGACCAGGAAATCATCTGTGTCGAGCTAGCCAAAATGGCCGAAGATTGCGGCCTCTGCGCCGTAGCCCTGCACGCCCGCACCCGCGAGCAAGGCTATAGCGGAAACGCCCGCTGGGATTGGATTGGCGCGGTAAAGCAGGCGGTGAAAATCCCCGTAATCGGCAACGGCGACATCCGCACGCCAGAGGATGCCTGCGCCATGGTGACCCAAACCGGCTGCGATGCAGTCATGATAGGCCGCACCGCCGCCTCGAACCCCTGGATCTTCCGCCAGATAGCTCAATACACAAGCAACGTCCGCGTAGAGACGGCCGCCTCGGACGTCCAGCCTTTCGAAAACGATCCAGCCAGTAGAGACGGTGCGAGCCCCGTCTCTACGAAAGAGTATGATGAGCCCACCACCGCCGACCGCTACCAAATGATTCGCACCTACTTCCAGATGCTGATCGAAGAAGAAATGCCCGGCGCCGCTGGCAAAATGAAGCAGTTCGCCTCCTGGTTCACCCACGGAGTCGCCGGAGGTGCCGCACTACGCAAGGCTATCTATGAAGCTAAAAGCGAGCGAGAGATTCTCGCCCGCGTAGAAGAATTCTTCGAAGCAATCCTGCAGCCCGAGCCCGTCTCCGCCCCTCAATGACCCGATAACGCGATCACCCGGCCGCTTGCACCAGCATCTTGCCCACCTGGTCCCTCCCCACATAAGCCCAAGGAACCGTCGGGTCATGAGTAAAAACCGTCAGCCACTTCTCCGGAATTGCCTGCGCATAGTAGCTTTTCTTGCTCTCAATAGTCTGCAAAGGAAAAAGGTCGAACGCCATCCCCCACGTCAGGTCAACGTGAGCAGTTGTCGGAATTAAATCCGAAATATAGCAAGCCGTTTTCCCTCCACTCTTGATTATCACCGCCTGCATGTTCGCCGTATGCCCAGGAAAAATCTTCACCCACACTCCCGGGACAATCTCCTGGTCCCCATGCAGCAAATGCATCTGCCCATTTTTTATCAGCGGATCATAGTTATCGCTGATATAGCTGATGGCATCCCGCTCATGTTGCCGCCGCCCATGCTGCCACTCGCCTTCCTGCACGTAATATTGCGCCTTGGGAAACGTCGCCACAGCCTGCCCATTCTTTCGAACCGTATTCCATCCACAATGGTCGAAATGCAGATGAGTGTTGATGACCACATCAACATCTTCCGGAGCCACGCCCGCAGCGCTCAAATTCTCCAGAAGTTTTGCCGGCTGGCCGTAAATCTTTACCATACGTTCCGGCAATTTATTGCCGATCCCTGTCTCCACCAACACCGTCCGCTTCCCACCCCGCACCAGCAATGAGTTCAGCCCAGCCACAACGCGGTTCTGCTCATCCGCCATCACTTTCTTCGACCACATCACCTTGGGCACAACTCCAAAAAATGCTCCCCCACCCAGGAAATAAGTTCCGTCCGAAAACACGCTCAACTCGAAGTCGCCAATAGTAGTGCGTTGCATCAAATCGTTCTCGCTCTTTGTCGTCACTTCAGCTCCCGCTCCCAATGCTCCTGCATCATGTGGAACAAATGCGTCCGCGCCGCCGCCCCGGAAATACTGTGCGTCTTATTCGGATACACCATCAGCCGGAACTGTTTCTCGGCCTTGACCAACGCGTCAATCATCTGAATGCTGTTCTGCAAATGCACGTTGTCATCGCTGCTCCCATGTGCCATCAGCAGCGCCCCGTGCAGATCCTTCGCGGCCTTGGGCATCGAAGAATCCTCATATCCCTTCACATTGTCCTTCGGCAATCCCATATACCGTTCGGTATAAATCGAATCGTAGTTGTGCCAATCGGTCACCGGCGCCACCGCAACTCCTGCCTTGAACACGTCAGAATGCGTCATCGAGAAAAGCGTCATGGAAGCCCCATTGCTCCACCCCCACACCCCCACGCGCTGCTTGTCGAGCTGCGGAAACTGCCCCAGCAAACTGTTCAGCGACGTAAGCTGGTCCTTGAGTTCAATCCCGCCAAACTGCCTGCGGATAGCCGCGCTGAACTTCCGCCCCCGATCCGGAGTCCCCCGGTTATCCACCGAAAAAATGGCAAATCCGAGCTGCGCCAGAAGCTGATGAAAAAGTTCCGTCCCGCCGCCCCAGGAATTTTTTACCAACTGCCCCGCCGGCCCTCCATACACGCTTACGATAAGCGGAATCCTCCCGCCCGTCCCTTCCGCAGGCAAAAGTAACTGTCCGTAGAGAGTCTCCCCATCCTCCGCCTTAAATTCCATGTACTTCAGAGGGCTCAGGCCGTACTCCGCCACGCTGCGCGATTCGAAAATGCGGTGACAAGGCCCTGCTACCGCACATACTGACATCCGTGGAGGAGTCAGGACATTCGAGTAGTCCTCTACATAGTGCTTGGTATCATCGGCAAAGTTCGCGGTGTAAGTGCCTTCTTCGTGCGAAAGCTTGCTAAAGCCGGTGCCATCCACTTTCACTGAAAAAATATGCGTCTGCCGCGGATCATCCTTGTTCGCCGTGAAGAAAATCGTCCCCGAATCGTCATCCACTCCCTCCACCCCCAATACTTCATACTCCCCCTGCTCCAGCTGCCGATCCAGTTTCGCATCCGCTGCCAGCGGATTCTGCTTGTCGAAGCTATACAAATAAAGATGTGTATGCCCATCCCGCCAGCTCGACCAGATAAACCGGTCTCCCGACTTCAATGCATGAAAATCATCAGTCACGTTCACCCAAGCGTCCGGGCAGGTCTCCGTCAAGACCTTCCGCGACTTCCCCGAATGCGCGTCTACGAAATACAAATCCATCTTGTCCTGCGCCCGGTTCAGAACCTGCGCCCACATCATCCCCGGTCCCACCCAGCCGAACCGCGGAATGTAAATGTCATTCTCCTTCGTCAGCGAAATCCACTTGGTCTTCCCGCCGTCCGCGCCTACCACTCCCAGTCGCACCCCAGGATTCGGATCTCCGGCTTTGGGATACTTTTCCGGATCAACCTTGGGATGTGTCGGCAGCCAGTCCGTAATCGGATAGGCAGGAACTTGAGTTTCATCCATCTGCAGAAACACGATTTCGCGGTTATCCGGCGACCAGAAATAATTGCTTCGCACGCCCAGCTCTTCGGCGTATACCCAGTCCACCTCGCCGTCCAGCAAGTTCTCGTCTTTATCTTTTGTCAGCTGACGCTCCCCTTTATTCCCAGCCAGCGGCCGGACATAAAGGTTATGCTTGCGCACATACGCCAGGTGGCTTCCGTCGGGAGAGAATTTGGGATCCTGGCTGGCCTCCGGAGCAGAAGTAAACTGCACGGCCGTTCCATTCTCCACGTTATAAAGCCAGAGCTGGCCTTGCGAGTCGAACAGCAACTGCTTGGAATCCGGCGACCACACGTAAGCCGCCACGTGATACCGCGCCAAACGCTCTTTTTCCCGCTCGTCCTTGACCTTGCTCAACGGCGGAGACAGCAAGGCCAGCTTCGCTTCACTTACCAGCACCTTCTTCTCCCCCGTCGCCGCATCCGCGTACCAAAGCTGCCCATGCTCGCCGGCGTCGTCGCGCTGCACGAATGACACCTTGCTGCCGTCCGGACTCCACTTAACATTTTCCGGCACTCGTCCCGTCAAGCCGCCTTCGGCAAAAATGGCTTCAATCGTGAACGGCTTTCTCGCCGCCGATTGACTTTGTGCCGCCGTCGACTGCGCCGCACCGCGCGCCAACATCAACCCTGTAAAAACCAGCAATAAGGCCAAAGATCGCTTCACGAGCTAGCTCCCGAGAGGAAAAATGAACATCACAGCAGGGCTGAAAAGTGTACACCGTGAAGCCGCAGTTGTGCATTGGAGGTTCGTCGCCACAACCGCCGCCCAATAAACCGACAAAATCCCCTGGGACATCGGCCACTCGGCCATAGTCCCGCGATGATTGACAGAGCCGAACTTCAAACAATAATTGCCTCACTCTTTTCGGCCCGCGGCATTCATCTTCGGCATGTTTTCCCTGGAGGACCTCATGCGCACCCATGGACACTTCCACCACTCCCGGACAACATTTATCAGATAGCTTCTAGACAGCTCCACAAGCGGCATCATCCTTTAGGAAATCCGCCGAGCGCAATCCAGATTCACGTCTAGACGCAACATTTTGCCCACTGTGCTATCACCCGGCCACTGATGCACGCCATCAGGCAGCAAAAGGTCGACACCTGTTCCACTTTCAAAAAATTATTTACAAATCTGATTCTTGCCTGGATTGGTTCCTGACTTGGAAAGACTAGAGCAGCTTTTTCAACTCACCCTGCAACCGTTGCTGTTCTTTCGCGGGCAATTCATCAAACCGGAAAGGCTGCAGATAACCATTCGTAGCCCACATGGGAAACAACAATTCCGACTTCAGCCGAAAACTCGAGCCCACATGAAATACCACGGTAACCACGATCCCCTCGTCAAGCGGCTTTTCCAGTTGCAACTGTCCCCCGTTGATCGACAACTGATGCACCTTGGCCCGCACCTGCCGGCCATTTTCCAGAATGATCAGCGCAAGCACCGAGCCGCCCAGCTTCAAACGTGGCGCGCGCTGTTCTTCCCGCACATGGGACTTCGGGGACATTATCTGATTTTCCCATGCCGTCGGTCTCCCAGTGACATTACGAAAGAACCCCCCGCCTACCGGACGGTCGTGTTAACTATCGAAGCCTTCCCGCAACTTCCGTCGCTCGCCACTGGTGAGCGGCGCCCCGCTTCCCGATGGCCACAGAGTGCCCTGCCATGCACCAGCCCCCAAGGGGCGGAAAAGGATAGCCCAGGGCGTAGGCAAGAACGGTTCCTCAGGTTGGTCGCGGCCCGCCTCGTCCGGCATCGCGCCAAAAACGAGCGACCCTACTTCTGACCCTGTCGCGACGAGATCTGTTCGCGCAACCTGCGCGACAAATTCACCGCCAAAGACCGGTAAAACCGCGATGCCAGATGCGGAAACAGCTCAAATAAGCTTTCCAACGCCGGCCATTCAATGGCATACGCCTCGGTCGCCTCATCCGCAATGGCCGTGGCGCTGGCCAGGCTGTCTTCCAGAAACGCCATTTCGCCGCAAACCTCGCCTGGCCCTATCTGCGCCACCCTGCTCCGCGAGACGTCGATATTGACTCTGCCTTTCGCCAGCAGGTACACCACTTTTGTCTGCTTTCCCTGCTGGATCAGGGTTTCATTCTTCGAGAATCGCACCCGCTTGGCTTTGTCTATGATCAGCGCCCAATCATTTTGGCTGAGGTAGGCCAGCCGGTTTTTGGTGGTCCGCAATACCGAAACGAGATCTTCCGGGGGAGACTCTGACTTTCCCATTTTGCCTCAGTTCAAGGTAGAAACCCGCATTGCAAGCGAAAGAGAATAGCAGATACACAGCCTGTTCACCTGCGCTTTTTACAACCTCTCTGGCGCGGCCATTCCTGTCCGCGTAATCGGTCGAGGATTTGGTCAGCGGAATTCCCTGTCTTCCCTGGCCCGTCTACAATCAACCTTTAATGGATACTGCCCGCATCGCCGACCTGCTCGTACCCTTCCTTGGCCCGTCTTCTCTTAGCCGGGAACCCGCATCCCTTGTCGAATCCCAGCTAAAACAAATATCGATGTACATCGATATATTAATTCGCTGGAGCGCCCGCATCAACCTCACCGCCGTCCGCCGCCCTGAAGATATCGTGACCCGCCACTTCGGAGAGTCCCTCTTCGCCGCCCGTCACCTTCTGTCCGTGAGCAAAGACGTAGCCAGCCGGATCTCTACCAGGAACCACGTTGGGACGGTCGCCTCGACCGTCCC
>QIAS01000187.1:11518-13126 GCA_003225615.1 Acidobacteriota bacterium
GTGCCTGCCACCCACCCCCCTTACCTCATCGACGTCGGCTCGGGAGCCGGTTTCCCTGGTCTCCCCATCAAAATCTGGGCCCCCCATATTCTTCTGACACTAATCGAATCCAATCACAAGAAAGCCACGTTCCTGCGTGAGGTAATCCGGGCCACCACATTGACAAACGTCAATGTATTCTGCGGGCGTGCCCAGCAGTTCGGCTCGAGCGCGGAGTCAGGCCCGCCAGCGCCCCGCCCCGCTGCCTCCTCATCAAACCCATCAGCTGACCTCGTGACCCTGCGCGCCGTCGAACAGTTCGACTCAATCCTGCCCATCGCCGCCAGCCTCCTCGCCCCTGCTGGCCGGCTCGCACTTCTCGTCGGCGAAGCCCAGGTCCGACCCACCTACAACTTGCTCCCCACCTTCCGCTGGAACGATCCTGTTCCCATCCCACTCTCCAGCAAACGCGTGCTAGTGATCGGCACAGCAGAACCAAATTAGTAAAAGTGGTCGAAATATGGCGAGAATCTTCATATCTACACACCTATTTCGCCTAGGAACATTCGAGAACAGTGCAAGTGGGATAAAACGCACGAACAAATACTGATCTCACTTTGACAAAGCATGGCATCTGGGATCAGCCATAACCTCCTTCAACACGAACCATGGTAGTAATAGTGGTAAGACATGCAGGGTAAATGCCCAAGAATTACTATGCCCTGCAGCGAGATCTCCTAGATATTGGACCAGAAGTGGGAAAACAAAGAAGATTTACCCCACAAGGTCCATCGCTGGGCAAGAGTAGCGCCTCGTTTCCCCCGGAGCGCCTCGAAAGTGTTCCACGTGGAACACAGTGAGGTTTTTTGCTTTGAGGAGCCAGCCAAAACGGACTGCAATTTCCCCAAGGGCCGGAAACCCGGAAGCTAAAGGATGAGCTTGAGCAAACGCAAGACGGGACACCCGCAACAGTGTTCCACGTGGAACACTACTGCAAACTGTTGGCTAACGCATTATCCCAATTCACGGGGCAAGTTGGGGCTACTAGTTAATGTTGCCCAAGCCGGGAGAGAATTTGCTGTTCCCGCAATCGCAACGCGGAGGAGTGCAACCTTGGGGGAGAAGTCCGTCGAACGTTCCACGTGGAACATTAACGCGACTGGCCACGTTCCGCCCCGTTACATCAAAACCATGGGGAACCGCCTCAATGTTCCACGTGGAACACTCCTTCCCCTTCCCCCGGCCGGCCATTCTTAGGTGGAGTCCTGATGCCCACCGCCAAGAATGCGTAAGAACTACCCGAATGTGCCTGGTTTTCAACATCTAATTCACTTTTCCACTGAAATGCATCATTGCATCGCGGACCGATTGGCTTTATGCTGCGCCTATCTCTCGGTTCTCCAAAAACTAAATGGGACGCGTAATCGCGGTAGCCAACCAGAAGGGCGGCGTCGGCAAGACTACGACCGCCATCAATCTGGCGTCATCTTTTGCTGCGGCGGAAGTGAACACTCTTCTTATTGACTGCGATCCGCAGTCAAATGCCACCAGCGGCCTGGGCCTGGCCAAAGACCCGGAACGAATCAATACCTACGATGTGCTCATGGGCGCAGCCGCGGCTGAGGACGC
>QIAS01000187.1:13138-14608 GCA_003225615.1 Acidobacteriota bacterium
TCAGCCGACTGAGCTCGAGCAGTTGTGGATCATCCCTGGACACAAGAACCTGATCGGCGCCAACCTTGAGCTTATTGAGGTGGAGCGGCGCGAGTTCCGATTGCGTGATGCACTCGCCCCGCTTTATGAGCGCTTCCAGTTCATCGTGCTCGACTGTCCTCCGGCGCTCGATCTCCTGACCCTGAACGCACTAGTGGCCGCAGACACGGTGCTGATTCCCATGCAGGCGGAATACTTTGCTCTCGAAGGAATCAGCGAGCTACTCGACACCGTAGAGCGGATCCGCGCCAGCTTCAATCCCGAGCTGGCGCTCGAGGGCGTAGTCCTGACCATGTTCGACGAGCGCACCAGCCTGGCCAAGCAGGTGACGGCGGAACTGAAGAAGTATTTCGCCGACAAGCTGTGCGCCACGACCATTCCTCGCAACATCCGGCTGGCCGAGGCGCCGAGCCATGGCAAGCCGGCGCTGGTCTATGACGTGAAGTCGCGCGGCGCGGAGAGTTACATACGCCTGNGCACTCCGGCGGAAGCCGGGGCGGAGGTGGCTGGGGCCGCGGACGTGGTCGAGGCGACGGGCGACACTCCTGCGGAGGCGGTCCCGGCGAGTTCGGTAAATGGGGATGCATCCGGGGAGCAGACGGCGTCCGCGCGCGAAGAGGTTGGAGCGGAAGAGGCGCGCGTTGCGGAGATGGACAAGAGCGCGTGATATACATTGATGGTTGTCTATATGATAGATTGATGTATATCGATGTGTTTCGGGGTTTTCATGATAAGACTTCACCACCAAGGGCACGAAGTTGCACGAAGGGAAAAATCAGTGTTGCTGCGGCCGGGTGCATGGCGGAAAAGGCGATCAGGTGCCTGGTAGCGCCGGCTCAAATGGGGGTCCTTCGACTCCGCAGCGCGCTTGGACAGCGGGCTGCTTCGCTCAGGATGACAGTGTATTAGGTGACAAGATGAATAAGAGTGGTGGGTGCCGAGTAGCTGAACAATGAAATCAGAAATCCGGGGATGGTGGCAGAAGATGACTACGACAGCGGAAAAAGTGGACGCTGCGAAAGATGTCGCAGCAAGGGTTCCGGCGAGTGACGCGGCTTCAGCAGCCGAGGGCGCCGCAGGGAGCATTGCGGTAATCCAGGGCGTGGGGGACAAATTGGCAGACTCTGCTTCGCCTGCAGTGATGGCAAAAGCTGACAAGCCAGCCGGTGCGGAGAAGCCTGCGCCCCGCAAAGCCTTGGGGCGCGGATTGGAGTCTTTGCTTCCGGGCGGACCTCGGACCGCGCCCGGAGTGGCAGCGAGCACTCCGCGGGCAGTTCCTGGATCCATGGTGTCGCAAATTCCGGGATCGGGCAGCGGCCATGTGATCAGCGCGATTAATCACACGGGAATTCTCTCCGAGCTTCATGCCGAGGCCTTGCGCCGGACCGATGGCCACGCCGTCCTCGACTTGGCCATCGACCAGATTGACAG
>QIAS01000187.1:14619-17969 GCA_003225615.1 Acidobacteriota bacterium
AAAATTTCGAAAGAAGAGTTGCAGGAGCTGGCCGACTCCATCAAGGCTAACGGCGTCATCCAGCCCATCGTGGTGCGTCCCGGGAAGGACGGCCGCTATTTTCTGATTACCGGCTCGCGGCGCACGGAAGCTTCGAAGCTCGCCGGCAAAACGAAGATTCCCGCGCTCGTCCGCCACGTCTCCGACCAGCAAGCCGCGGAGATGACGATCGTCGAAAACCTGCAGCGCCAGGACCTGAACTGCTACGGGCAGGCCAAGGCGTTTGCCCGCCTCAGCCAGGAATTCGGCCTCACGCAGGAGCAGATCGGGCAGCGCACCGGCTGCGATCGCTCCACGGTATCGAATTACATGCGCCTCCTGAAGCTTCCTGAGGACGTACAAAACATGCTGAGGAACGGGTGGCTGGATTTCAGCCAGGCCCGTTGTTTGCTGACTTTGGCAGTTCCGGAGCACATCAGCAAGCTCGCCAAGGAGGCTCACGAGAAGCATCTTTCAGTGGACCAGCTGGAGCTACTGATCGGGCGGGGGGACTACCCGGTCGCGGGCTCCCAACTCCCGCAGGGGCTGCAGCCGAACACGGGGCGGCATGGGGCGCGCTGGGTGGACCCGAATGTCAAGGCCGCGCAGCGCGACCTGGAGCGGATTCTGGGCGTCCGTGTCAAGATTCGTGACAGAAGAGGGAAAGGCAAGATTGTGATTGAGTACGCGACGTTGGAGGATTTTGATCGCGTGCTGGAGATGTTGAAGGGAAAGCAGTAGCTAGTAGCTAGGAGTTAGGAGGTAGGAGCTAGGAGTTAGGAGCTAGTGGCTGGCAGCGCTTGTCGAACCGTTTGAGAGCAGTAGCTCTTGGGTAGTTGCTAGCTACCGGGGGCTAGCTACTAGCTACATGGCTTGCCCATGATCGCACGCATCTGGCACGGATACACCAAGCCCGAGCACGCCGACACCTTTGAAGACATGCTGGGAGCTTCTGCCGGGGATCAGCAAGGCCAAAGGATACAAGGGCAGCTATTTGCTGCGGCGGGCGGCGGGCACCGAAGTCGAGTTCGTCACCATTCTTCTGTTTGAGTCGCTGGATGATATTCGCGCGGTGGCCGGGGCGGATTATGAGAAGTCCATCATTCCGGAGGAACGGCGGAAGTATCTGGCGCGGCATGATGATAAGGCTGCACATTTTGAGGTGGCGGGAAGGCACGGGGTGTAAGGTGTCGCGTATCCACTAAAAGGCGACGTCTCGCAAAGAGAGAGACGTGGGGACCCGGCTAAGTCTCTGCCCGACCGCCCATTCGTCGCAAAGAACACGACGAGTGGAGCACCCCGGGCCTAAGTTAGAGTTGCCTAAATAATATTTGTTCGCTGAGATCAATCCCGGCGTAAAATCTGCGCGGATTTGTTTTCCATTCATGGCTGATCTTTGCTGCGACGCGATTCCCATGCATTCGCAGAAAGTCGCGAATCAGTGGCCCACCCGCCAAGGCAAACTTCAGGTGATGTTGCCCACAAGTTTAGAGAAATTCATGCCTAGCGCCACATTGAGACCAACGCGCCGAAACGAACTCCCATATATCTCGACATATATGGGCAAGATAGGTGTCCTTAACGGGATCATTATGGTTGTATGTTTCGTTTGCCTGGAATTTTCGAGCGGTTGCGGCGGTGGAGGGAGCAGCGCTGGGGGGAACATGCCAGCTCAAAACTCGAATCCCGCGCCAGTTATCGTTTCACTTAGCCCAAATTCCGCGAGCGCGGGTGCAACGGCGTTTACATTAACGGTTTCGGGCAATAACTTCATATCGTCGTCGACCATTCAGTGGAATGGCAGCCCGCGAGCGACAATTTTCTCCTCAAGCACTCAATTGCAAGCACAGATTGGCACGGCCGACGTCGCGAGCTCCGGTTTCGCGGAAGTCAGTGTCACCAATCCATCTCCGGGGGGGGGAAACTCAGGATCGGCAGAGTTCGCCATAAGTGCAACAGTGAATACGGCGCCTACTCTAACATCGCTCAGCCCATCTTCGGTGAATGCTGGTAGTTCGGGATTCATCCTGACGCTAAATGGCACAAATTTCACACCCGCGTCCATGATCCAATGGAACGGAACCGCCATTTTGACAACTTATCTGTCGGAAACCCAACTTGAGGCCCAGATCCCCTCGTCGGCCCTTGCTGCCCCGGGTTTTGCGGAGCTAACTGTGTTAAATCCCGCCCCAGGGGGTGGCACATCAACGCCAATAATATTTTCGGTCGCCTATAACCCTACAGTCGTGAGCCAAGCGACAAATGATTTGGTGTGGGACTCCACGCACCAGCTGATTTATCTTTCTGTGCCCAGCGTGGCAGGTGCGAATGGCAATACGATTTCGGCATTGGACCCGATCACCGGGATGGTCCAATCATCTGAGTTTGCTGGTAGCGAGCCGGATGTACTCGCCATATCCGACGACAATCAATTTCTGTACGCCGGCATCGACGGTGCTTCTGCGGTCCAGCGTTTTACGTTGCCTAATCTTTTACGCGATTTGAAGTATTCACTAGGGGCGGCGTCAACCTACGGGCCAACTTATGCGGCGGACCTGCAGGTTGCGCCCGGACTACCACATACGACGGCAGTGTCGCGCGGGATCTTCAACACAAACGTGCACGCGCTTGGCGGAATGGTGATCTTCGATGACGGCACTGCGCGGCCGACAATTGCATCTGTCAACTTATATGATTCCCTGCAATGGGGGTCGGATACAAGCATATACGCGAACAATAACGAGAGTACGGGTTTTGATTTTTATGTCTTGAACGCAAGTTCCAGTGGGCTGATTCTGAGCAAAGACTACCAAAACGAGTTTTCGACTTTCTACACCTCCATCCACTACGACCGTAGCACCAAGCTTGTCTATAGCGATGATGGCTATGTCATTAATCCGGCCAACGGTCAGCACGTCGGAGCCTTTCAAGCGTCTGGTTTAATGATCCCCGATTCCACCCTAAACAGCGCGTTTTTCCTCGGCCAGACGGCATCTCAGTTTGGTACTCGAGATTTCGCAATAGAGTCATTTGACCTCACAACCTTCGCTCCCGTTGCTGAGATTGTTGTGCGCAACATTCATGGTTATCCTCTGCATTTTATTCGCTGGGGCACCAACGGGCTGGCTTTCAACGACGACGCTGGTTACGTCTACATCCTCAACAGCCCGTTTAATACAGGCATCGGTACACGGGGCGTCACTCCGCAGCAATATCTGAATCGAGTTGACGAGACCCGGTGGACTCCGCAGGCGATTCGGTCGCCGAAGGCCGTTACAGCGAGAACTGGATCGACGCTCAATCCAAAGCCAAAGCAGCAGTTGTTTGACTCT
>QIAS01000164.1:0-3211 GCA_003225615.1 Acidobacteriota bacterium
AAGCCCAGCCAGGCATCCTCCCCGGCCAGCAGTCCCACCTTGCCTTCAATCTGGCCCTTCAGCTTCCGCCCGGTTTTCATCATGAAGATGATCATGGTGACGACAAAGAATGCCGCCGCCAACATGATCCAGCCTTCGAAGATGTCCTGGTTCCACCTGGTCCGGGACAGCAGAACAGCCACGCCGATACTGCCCACAAACGCGCTGGCCAAAGCGGCATAGACGGATTTGCGCAGGTCGTTGCGCCCAATTTTGGCGAGGTAGGCCAGGGTGATGCCAACGATCAGGGCCGCTTCCACACCCTCGCGCAGAGTTACGATGAAAGCCTGAAGCATTTAAAAGTACGCCCTTCTGATTTTGAAAATGAATTTCAATTTCAACTACCTAAGGATAGCCTTCCCGCTCCGGCAGCGTCAACGCGGGAGATCACAATCGGATGTGATCTGCGTCACGCGGGGAAAAACAAGGCTTGAATGGCGCCCCTTGGCATCCGCCCACCGGCCTGCCTTTGCCAGGGGGATCACAAGTGCTTCAGGAACTGCTTGGCGTCATCCAAGTGCGAAAAGAGCTTTTCCTCGGCCACAAACTCCGGCGGATGCACACAACGCCGGCTGCCTCGGAGTTTGACAGGATGCTTGAGGTGCAACATCTCGTGATAAACGATGTACTCGACAGCGTAACGGGGCACGCGCGGATGATCGAAGACGCGACTCACCACGATAGCGTTGTGCGCCGGATCGTAGTGTCCCAGGCTGTTGCGGGCATGATCACGGCTCCAGGTCATGCGCGGCCGCCCGAGAAGACCGTAAAAATACCGACGGTTCAAATCCTCAAAAATTAAATCGAGGTCGTAAGTTCTGCCCCGCGCTGTTTCAATCCGCTTACGCCCGCGCATCTGCCGCACCAGGTGCACTTTGCCGGCAATCTCGTGGCTCGAAATATATTTTCGATAACGGCTGGCATAGGCCCGCTCGATCGGCTTGCGATACATCTTGGCGAGCAGAATATGAGCAATAGCCCGCAACACCGATTCAGGAGCGCCCTCCAGCAGATCCGACAGCCGCACCAAGAGCTTGCCGTCGCGCGAGCGGATCGTATTGTTCAAGTTAGCGAACGCAAAGAATTGAATGCCAACCTCAGGCATAGGCGCCCGCGGCCGCAATTCCCGGTAACTTTCCTGGAATATTTCGAGGAGCCCTGGTCTCACGTTGCGCCCAGATTAGCACGGAGCGCAATGGCTAGATTAGAGCCTGAAAAGATTCGTCCCGGAGGGACGTTTGAAAATAGCCCAGCGCTTCAGCGCTGGGGGAAAGCCGACCCACTCGCCCAGTCCCGGAGGGACGGCTGCCATTTGCCCCAAAACTATTCCGCCCCTTAATCTCCGGGAAAGGTCTCGTAAGACCAACTCCTCCGGGTGGAATCACTGCGCCTTGGCTTTCTTCTTGTGCTTGGCCGCCTCTTCCTGCTCCCCCATCAATTTGCGGTGATCGTCCGCGCTGTTATCCAAAGTCTCAATCGCGTTGGACAATACGAACTGATATTGCTTGGTTTCTTCAGGTTTCGTCCCGGCCGCGTTGTTCAAAGCACGGAGCTTGGCTTGAAATTCGGTGTCGGCCTCAATGACGGCTTTTAGCGGCTTGCGAATGTCGTCCTTGCGATCCACATACATATCGACGTTGTCGTTGAGCTCGTCATAGACCGCCAGGAAATCTTCCAATCCATCATGCGTCTGCTGCCCGCGGTTCGTGGTTTTAGGATCGTTGCGCTTCTCTTCCAAAGAGGTCAGCCGAGCCCTGGCGAACTTGATGTACAGCTTGAGGCGTTGCTCCGGTTCCAGGGCCGTATCCCGCAACTGGTCAATTTCGGGCGGAGTCAGCGGGTCGCGTTTTCGCTGAGCTGACGCCCCGACCACCAGAAGCAGGCATATCCCCAGCCTTACAAGACGACGGCGCGCATGCATCATTTTTCTCCCCGGCCAAACATCTTCGCCAGCAAATCCGTTCGGACCCGTTCCAAATGCTCGATTGCTTCCTGTATCCTCGGCTGCTCTTCAAAAGCCACAGTATGTTTCACGTCGCGCAACTTGTGCGCCATCTTTCGCACCGCGATCTCCGTCGGTTTCAACTTCTTGCCGGACTTGGTCGCCGCATCGCGAGCTTTTTCCGAATAGTCGACCACGTCTTCCAACGCGGCTCGAGCCTCATCCGACTTGCCTTCAACGAAAAGCTTGTCGGAGGCCTGGAGCTGGCGCTCCGCTATGCGCACGCAAACCCCGGCCCGTTCGTCTACATTCGCGGTCTCCGCCCGAGCCTTGAGTTCTTCCAACGTCTCTTCTTTTCGCGACCACGCAGCCAGCGAGGTCACGAGCAGAAGTGCAAAAATTATGGTTTGTTTACGCATTCGCCTATTTCTTGGGTTCGATGGCAATCAGCCGGTGCCGCGCCTGCCACTCCTGGTCGGGAAACTGTCCCTTGGCCGCCTCCAGGAAGCGATGATAATTCACCGCCGCCTGCTTGTAATCCCGCAAGTGGTCGTAGGCGGTGGCGCGAACAAAATAACCGACGGGAGTCTCCGGCAACAATTTGGCACGCGCGTCCAGAGCCTTGATCACCAGCTCGTAGTTTTTGTTTTCGTTGGCGACCGCCGCCAGATCGCCGTAGGCTGTCCCCAGATCCGGCTTCAACTTTATGGCTGCCAGGAATTCCTGCTGCGCCTCAACAAACTTTTTCTCATGCATCAGCGCTTTGCCGAGCGATTGATGAAGTTCAGCATCATCGGGATTTGCTGCCATGAGCGATCGGTAGAGCGGCTCGCTTTGCTCATATTTTCCGGAGGAGCTGAAGAGTTCGGCCAGATCGCGCTGCGCTTCTTTATCGCCGGGAGTAAGTTTCAGCCCCGCCTGCAGTTCGGTGATCGCATCATCCGTCTTCCCGGAAGCAGCCAATACTCTGCCCAACTGCAGGTGTACGCCGGCATCATCGGGCCGCTGTCTGGCGAGATTGCGCAGAGTGCTCTCAGCTTCCGGAAAGTGTTTCGAGCGCATGTAGATGTTGGCGAGAGCGGTCATCGCCTCTACCGATTGCGGATCAAGAGCAGCAACCTGCTGGTACTCTTTTTCCGCGCCGGGCAAATCGTTCTGACGTTCCAGCAGCAACCCCGCCGCGATGTGCGGCTCGGGATCTTTCGGCTGCACCGCCGCCGCCTGCCGGTA
>QIAS01000164.1:3216-4857 GCA_003225615.1 Acidobacteriota bacterium
GTAAGCTTCCAAAGCTTCTTGCGGTTTGCTTGCTTCGAGCACATGCGCCAGCGACAACCAGGCGCGCTCCCGGCCTTCTTCCACATGGTCTGCAGGAGTGAGTTTCGTGGCGGCACGCAAGTACTGCGCGGCATCAGGCTGGCCTGCGCGGGCGAGCATCAACCCCAGGTTCAGGTTTGATTCGAACACGTCGGGTTTCGCGGCTACCGACTTGCGATACGCGCTGATGGAATCTTCCCGTTTGCCGAGCGCGTTGTAGACGAATCCAAGATCAAACCATGCCTGATAATTTTTCGGATCCCGCTGCACGATTTCTTTAAGCGAGGTTTCGGCGGTCGCGTAGTCCTTCTTTTCGATGGCGCTTTCGGCTTGGGTGAGCGCGGCCTGGGACGGATCGACGACCGCTTCTTTGTGGTGGCGTACGGTCTTGCCGGTGGTTTGGCCAAGTGCGCCGCAGCCCAGGCCCGCGGTCAGCAGCGCCAATAGAATCCAGCTATTTCTTGCCATTCGATCGACCGGCACCATTACCATTTAGGATGCGCGCCAGGTACTTACCGGTATAGGAATTGGGCAGCTTGGCGATAGTTTCCGGCGTCCCCGAACCCACCACATACCCGCCCCGGTCGCCCCCTTCGGGACCAAGATCGATGACCCAATCCGCTGTCTTAATCACTTCGAGGTTGTGCTCGATCACCAGAATCGACCCCCCAGCGTCGATGAGACGACGGAAGGCGGAGAGCAGCTTGCTCACGTCATCGAAATGCAGGCCGGTAGTCGGCTCGTCAAAAATGTAAAGTACGCGTCTCTTGTGGCGCTGGCCATCGCCGCCAGTTGCGGCTCGTCCGGCGGGCTGCAGATGCGCTGCCAGCTTCATGCGCTGCGCTTCTCCGCCGGAGAGTGTGGTTGCTGATTGTCCCAGGCGTAAATACCCCAAACCCACTTCTTCCAGCACTCGCAACTTCTCGGTAATTTTGGGCACCTCAGCGAAAAACCTCAATGCCTCCTTGACCGTGAGGTTCAACACCTCGTGAATATTCTTGCCTTTGTAACGGACCTCGAGTACCTGCGGTTTGTAGCGGGTTCCTTTGCATTCCTCGCAAATTAATTCAACGTCTGCGAGAAATTGCATTTCGACTGTAACGGTGCCATCGCCCTGGCAGTTCTCGCAGCGGCCGCCCGGAATGTTGAAGGAAAAATGTCCGGCGGTGAAGCCGCGCTTCTGGGATTCGGGCAGGGAAGCGAACAGGTCGCGGATCGCGTCGAAGGCTTTGATGTAAGTGACGGGATTGGAGCGCGGAGTGCGTCCGATGGGAGATTGATCGACCAGTACCGCTTCCTCGATGAACTCGGCGCCCTCCACGCGATCCCAGGCTGCCGCCGCGGGCTGGGAAGCGTTGTCCTGCACCTTGGCCACGGATAAAGCGCGATAGAGAACATCATGCAGCAACGTGGATTTTCCCGACCCGGAAACTCCGGTGATGGCCACAATCATTCCCAGAGGAATATTCAAGTCGATGTTCTTGAGGTTGTGAGCGCGGGCGCCGTGAATCTTGATGGACTGAGTACCGGGCTTGCGCCGCGCCGGAGGCAACTGGATCTGCAGTTCGTTCGAAAGGTAACGTCCGGTTAGCGAACTGCGAG
>QIAS01000188.1:0-2277 GCA_003225615.1 Acidobacteriota bacterium
TGCTCTTATTGCTTTTTGGCGTTTCTGCCTCCTCGACACCGTCGGAAGCGGGCAATTCGTGATCGATTTGCGGTTCCTGCGGATCTACTTCGGATTTTCCGTTGGTTCTTCCCATAGTGACTACTCACTCAGATTCGTTAAGAATTTTGTCAAAAAGGCGGGCAATGTAGGACACCGCCGTAATTGCGTGCTGGTAATCGATGCGCGTCGGGCCAATGACGGCCAGCGATCCCATCACTTCATTGCCCATCCGGGCGGGAGCGCCGATCAGAACAAAGTTGCGCATCGAGGGCAGAGTCTCATCGAGACCGATCACCACACGCACCGCCTCCTGCTTGGCGCCAAGATAGGCTCCGAGCAATTGCACAATCTTTTCTTTCTCCTCGAGCGTCTTCAGCATTTCGTGCAGACGTTGCCGGTCCTGTTCGCCGGTAACCAGGTTAGCCGCACCTTCCACGAAGACGGTCTGGCCGGATTGCTCAGTGGCCAGTGCTCCCTGGGTGTAAAGCTGCTCGATAGACTGCATCAGGCGGTCGTATTCGCTGCGTTCCTGCTCGATGCGGCGCGCAAGTTCGCCGCGCATGTCCTCCATCGTCCAGCCGCGAAAGTTGTCATTGATGTAGCGAGCGGCAAGATCAAGGTCAGACTGCGGCAGATCCAGGCGCAGCACGCGATCGCGTACCAGCCCCGAGCGCGTGACGACTACGGCCAGCACCTTCTGATCGCCAAGCCGCGAAAAATACACGTGCTCGAGGGCATTCTTTGGGCCGCCCATTGCGACCGCAACTCCCACGTTTCGCGAAATCAGGGAAAGCACGTGCGAAGTGCGCTCCATGAATTCCTGCACATCGGAGATGCCCGAAAGCGATTCCTGGATCATAGTCTGATCCTGATGCGAAAGCCGTGCATTGCCGGACATCTGTTCAACGTAATATCTGTAAGCTTCAGTCGTCGGTACGCGTCCCGCAGAAGTGTGCGGTTGCTCAAGAAAGCCGGAGTCGGCCAGATCGGCCATTACGTTGCGAATGGTCGCGGGACTTAAGCCCTCGCGGTTGGCACGCGCGAGAGTGCGCGATCCTACCGGCTCGCCCGTGGCAATGAATGTTTCCACGATAGCCGTCAGAATTTCGCGTTCCCGGTGACCGCTGGGTCCGACTACAGCCATAACCGCCTTATGTCGCGTCGAGGCTAGGCGCAGGGGCTCAGCCACTCTGGGCCGAAGCTCCCTAAGTACCTTTAGATGCAAAAACTTAACTGAAGGATTCGGCGCGCCCTCTATTTTCGATTCTAGGAACAGGAGGTGGGCGTGTCAAGCAATTAGCACTCGGGGACTTGGAGTGCTCCCTTTACCACGGGGCTTCTCGTGGCTTGAGTTATGCGACTATGCTCCAGTTAAGGAGACAGCGTGAAGACAAAACGTCATGTGGCAGTGGTAGGAGCGGGAGCCTTTGGTGGATGGACTGCCTTGTACCTGCTGCGAAGCGGCGCGCGCGTGACGCTGCTTGACGTCTGGGGAGCGGGAAACTCGCGTGCCTCCTCGGGCGGAGAAACGCGGGTGATCCGCGGCACCTATGGTCCGAATTCACCTTACACGGCCATGGCGGAGCACGCGCTCAAGCTATGGCATAAGCATGAAAAAGAGTGGAAGCGTCAATTTCTCATCCGCACCGGCGTGCTCTGGATGGCAGCCAGCGGCGAAGACAGCTTTGAGCGAGGATCAGTGGAAATGTTGCGGCGCGCAGGAACGAAGTACGAAGAACTTTCCGTGCGCGCTATTAACAAGCGCTGGCCGCAGATCAACCTTGAGGGCGTCAACTGGGGAATTTACGAGCCTGCGGGTGGTTACCTGATAGCCCGCATCATCTGCCAGGCAGTTGCGGAACGATTCGTCGCGGAAGGCGGCGAATACCGGCAGGTTGCGGTGTCGTCGGAGGAGCTAGAAACAGGTAAGTGGAAGAATTTGGCACTCGCGGATGGCTCGGCGCTGGCCGCCGACCTGTACGTGTTTGCCTGCGGCCCCTGGCTGGGTAAGTTGTTCCCCAGGACTATTGGCGACCGGTTGCGTCCTACCAAGCAAGATGTTTTCTTCTTCGGCCCACCCGCCGGCGAGAAGCTAGACGTCCAATATTTGCCCGTCTGGGCCGATCACCGCGATCGTTTTCGCTACGGCATTCCGGGCAATCAGGGACGGGGCTTCAAGATTGCCGATGATACTCGCGGGCCGCTATTCGATCCGACCGCAGGGGAGCGGGTGGTGAGTGCGGATGGCCTCAGGGC
>QIAS01000188.1:2307-2923 GCA_003225615.1 Acidobacteriota bacterium
TCGAGACAAGAGTATGCCAGTACGAACAGACTCCGGATAATCATTTCATTGTGGATCGGCATCCCGCGGCGGAAAACGTCTGGCTGCTTGGCGGCGGATCGGGACATGGATTCAAGCATGGACCGGCGGTCGGAGAGATGATGGCTGATCTGGTGCTAAAGGAAAAAGAACCGCAGGCCATCTTTCGGTTGGCAAGGTTCGGGAAGCAATTCCAGCAAGCCCCTGCTCCTGCCGTGGCGACAAAGAAGGCGCATCCGCGATTGTCGAGCTGGTGAGTGAAACGCCGCGTGCAACCCGATGCCGAAACGTCCGCTTACTGAATCTGGATCACGCCTTCGGGAGCGTTGGCCTTGATGTCAGCGACCCGCGAGATCACCCTTCGCGCAAATTCATAAAGCGCTTTAGCGTGAGGAGAATCTTCGCCCTCTAGAACAGTAGGTTTGCCGGAATCGCTAGACTTACGGATGTCGGGATCAAGCTGCACATTTCCCAGGAAAGCCACTTGGAACTGGCTGGCGGTTTTTTCGGCTCCGCCTCGAGAAAAAATATCTATCTCGTGCTGGCAGTGCGGACACACGAAGTAGCTCATGTTCTCGACCACGCCTACCAGATCAAC
>QIAS01000188.1:2970-22499 GCA_003225615.1 Acidobacteriota bacterium
GTCTGAATGAGCGAGAGCGCGACGTCTCCGGTGCCGGGCGGCAAATCAACAATCAGGTAATCGAGCTGACCCCACTCCACCGAACTCAGGAACTGGCGAACAATCTGGTGCAGCATGGGTCCGCGCCAGATGATGGGCTTGTCCCCGGGATTGAGAAAACCTACGGAGATCACTTTCAGGCCGAAGGCTTCGATCGGTTCAATACGGTTATCGCCGGCAACTTTGGGTTGCGCGCTCGTGCCCAGCATCAGGGGTACATTAGGACCATACACATCGGCATCGAGCAGGCCGACTTTGTGGCCGAGTTTCGCCAGAGCCACGGCGAGATTCACCGCCAGCGTCGTTTTTCCTACGCCACCTTTGCCTGAGCCAACGGCGATGATGGAATCGACACCCGGAAGCGGCTGCGGACCGGGGGCTTGTTGTCCGGAATGGGGAGGCATGTGGGAGTGTGAGCCCAAAGGATCGCCTTTCAGAGCGGCTGGTAGCCGCGGGGGAATATCCTGATTATACAGGCGGTCACAGCAGGAGATGTGACATCCACACCTTACGGGCTCAAACGGCATATAAACCTACAGAAGAATTTCTGGGGGTAAATCAATACCCTGCCCCTTCCAGACTCACCTTGCCGCGAAACATGCGGTATATAAAAACGAAATAGCCTAGCGCCAGCACTGCGCCTAATGTCCACCACGCGAATCCCACACTGAGTCCGTGGCGCCCGGCAGCGCTGTTATAGATGGTAAGACTGTAGGCCGGGTCCGTGCTCGCCGGCAGCACGCGGGGATATAGGGCAAAGACTGCGCCCACCAGCATTCCGGCGATGTACAAGCTCGACGCGATGAAGGCCGTCTTCTCTTGACCCTTCGACGCGGCCCAGATCATTATCGTGAGACAGGCGAAAACCAGCACGGGAATGAGAAATCCAATGGGATGTGCAATGTAGTTCTGCGCGACGTAGGGCCGGACTAAGTAGGTCGCCGCCAAACTGAGGCATGTTAGCAACAGTTGGACCGGCCAGCAGATGATCGCGATGCGGCGTGCGCGCCGGTTCACTTCACCTTCAGTCTTGATGGCCACGTAGAGCGCCCCATGGGCCGTCAGCGTGACCAGCGCGACGATGCCGGCCATGACCGTATACCAGTCCAAGATTCCCGGCTGGGGACCGACCTTGAAGTCGGTCCAGAGGGGCTCGAAGAAGTAGCCATCCGCTCCCAGAGGCACACCGCGAATCACGTTGCCGAGGGCCGCACCAAAAAATATCGCGAGAAGCGCACTCGAAATCCAGAAGATGAAGTCAAAAAAGCCCTGCCATACGGGATTCTCCATGTGGGTGCGGAACTCGATGCCGACGGCTCGCAACATCAGCAGCCATAGCACAATCATGAGCGGCAGGTAAAAGCCGCTGAAGCCTGCGGCATAAAGCTGGGGAAAGGCGAAGTACAGCGTGCCTCCGGCAGCCAGCAGCCAGACTTCATTACCATCCCAGACTGGACCAATGGCGCGCAGTATCATGCGGCGCTCCGTGCTGCCTTTCGACACGAATAAATAGATTATTCCCGCGCCCAGGTCAAAGCCGTCGAGCACCACGTAAGCTGTAATCATTACCGCCACGATGATGAACCAGATGGTTGCCATAGACTCCTCTAGTGGGCTGCTGGCTGTGGGACGCCGCTTGGAGTCAGCGTTTCGCTTTGCGGTCCGTGCTCAATTTCACGGCGAACGAGAAATAGAAAAAGAATTCCCAGCACGGTGTACATTCCCATGAACCCCAGCAACGTAAACAGGCCATTTCCGGCGGAGACCAGCTTGGAATAGCCATCGGCAGTTCTGAACAAGCCATAGACCAGCCATGGCTGGCGACCTATTTCTGCAGTCATCCAGCCCGCGGTGTTGGCAATGTAAGGAAAGGGCAGGCTTAGCATGAGAATCCAAAGCATCCATCGCGTGCCAAACAGCTTTCCGCGCCACAGCAGGAAAAGAGCGATTAGCATAATGGCGATGAAAACTGTTCCCAGTCCGACCATGATGTGATAGCTGAAGTACAAGAGCGGAATATTGTCCGGCCAGACATTTTGCGGAAACGCATCCAGTCCCAGCACCTCCGCTTCCCAGCGACGGTAAGTAAGAAAGCTGAGCATCTTGGGAACGAGGATCGGATTGTCGATCTTGCGCTCCTCCACGTTGGGCTGCCCGATGATAACGAGCGGCGCCCCCGGCCCGCTCTTAAACAAAGCCTCCATTGCCGCGAGTGTAACCGGCTGATGATGAGCCACCATTCGGCCCTGGGCATCACCAGTCGGAAAAAGTTGCAGGAGGCTGAAAATACAGCCGGCAATCACACCCAGTTTTACGAAAAGGCGTCCATGCTCCTGGTACTTTCCCCACAAGAGGTAAAACGCCCCTATGGAAGCCATTGCGAACGCACCGGTGATGGCGGCGCCGCTCATGTTGTGGGCGTACTGCCACCACGCCCACGGGTTCAGCACCAGTTGCCAGAAACTGGCGAGTTGGACGGAACCGTCCGCCACCCGCTCGTAGCCAACCGGGTTCTGCATCCAGGCGTCGGTCGCTATGATGAAATAGCCGGAGAGCCAGGCACCCACAAACACTGCTACCGCTGACCACCAGTGAGCGCGCGGGCTCAGCCGCTTTTCTCCGAACAGGAACAAACCGAGGAACGCGGATTCCAGGAAGAAAGCAAACATACCTTCCATGGCGAGCGTCTGCCCGATCACTCCCCCCGCGTAACGCGAAAAATGCGACCAATTCGTGCCGAACTGGAATTCCATGGGAATACCGGTCACCACTCCCAGAACGAAGTTAATTCCAAAGATTCGCGCCCAAAACCGGGCTGACTGATTGTAGGTCTCATTCTTGTAGCGCAGTGCCATCGTCTTGAGCACCACGATCAGCGGCGCCAATCCCATGGTGAGCTGAGGAAAGAGGTAATGAAAAGTAACCGTGAAGGCGAAATGAAGGCGGTGAACCAGGAGTGCGCTGTTCATGATGGCTCTGAATCTGCTCCGTACCGGGATTATCGAGAGCCGAAGAACCTGGCGCTGTGATCCCGGTCACCGTGGTTCTCAGCGCATAATTTTCTGGCGGCGCTCCCTTTCGGTGCGACGAAGGTCGCGTCGCCGGCCGGCATCATCGTAGCGGCGCCGCTCTTCTTCAGTTTCGGGAACAATCGCCGGCACAGGCACTTTATTTCCAGCACGGTCTACGGCCACGTAAGTCAGGTGCGCGGAACTGACGTGCTGGCAACTATCGACGAGATAATTTTCTACCCAGACTTTTACGCCGACTTCCATGGAGCTGCGAAAGACGCGGTTAACCGACGAGCGCAGAATCACGAGATCGCCCACGCGAACCGGCACCAGGAAATCGAGGTGATCGATGGAAGCGGTGACCACGTACTGACGGGAGTGGCGATGTGCGGCCATTGCTCCCGCCAAGTCAATCCAATGCATGAGGCGTCCACCGAGAAGTGCGCCCAGGGGATTAGCGTCATTCGGCAACACTATTTCCGCCATTTCAGATTGGGAGTCGCGAACTGATCGGGGGGTGAGGAGGTCTTTCTCGTTCATGTGATTAGCTCGTGCCGGCAGCGCTGGCTGCCCTGGTTTTTTCCATATATGCCTGTAAATAACATTCCGCCATTCTGTGGATGCGGGAATCCGCATGCGACCGGATCCAGGCGGCGCGCGTAATTTCGTATTCCAGCATGCCATGTTCTGCCGGACGATGGCCGGTCTCGCATACGTACGACAACAGAATGCGATCTTCACCGTCGCGGGCGACCGCGAAGCGAACCGCATCGCAAGTACGCTGGGCTGGCAGGTGCGGGCAACCGATCGCGTAGCCCAAGCTGCAGGATTCCCTGATTTGATCGTCGGTGGGCACAATTTCGTGGGTCGGAGAAGCTGTACACACGCCATACCAGCCGCCGCCCAAAGGCAGACGCGAAGGATGCGGCCACGTCCCACTTTCAAATTTCCGCGTAGGCATGAAAAACGGGCAGGCCAATTCGCAAGCTCCCTGTTGTTGAGATGACGGCCATTGTACTCATGAGACTGCCGGGTTACCAGTAGTGGAATGGCGGGGCGAAATTCTCCGGCGCTTTTTCTATCCTCTTACAGCTGAGCGGGCTGTAGTAAATTGGTTTTCATTGGGACGGAGGACTGATTGGTTTATGGATCGGCTTGCGATGCTGAATGAAATTCTGGCACAGAATCCTAACGACGCGTTCGCGCGTTACGGCGTGGCAATGGAGTACGCGAAGAACGGTGACGCGGAGCGGGCGCTGGACGAGTTCAACAAGTTGTTGGCCGCGAATCCCGAATATACGGCGGGCTACTTTATGGCAGCCCAGACGCTGGCGCGTGCTGGTCGCAACGATGAAGCCAGGAAAATGCTGGGTGATGGAATCGCCTCAGCCAAGCGCACCGGCAATGCACATGCCCAGTCAGAGATGGAAGCTATGTTGGAAGAAATAGGACAAGAAACCTGATTTGCAATTGCATTTCCTATTCCGCTCTCTGGCTGCGCTTGATCATCGCCCATTCGACCACCCTCGGAAAAAGTTGATACAGCTTGATTGCCGGATGCATGCCCCAAGGAACAATGACTTCCTTTTTCCGTTTGGCATAGCCCTGCAGAACAGCGCGAGCCACGCGCTGGGCCGAGATGCCACGTTGTGAGGCAGGCCGGATTTCCCTCGCTTCCTGCCCCTTCACTGCATTGGCGGCGAAATCAGTTCGTACGTATCCCGGACAGACTGTCATTACATGAATGCCGCTGCTGCTGAGTTCCACCCCTGCGGCCTTTCCGATCGCATTCAGGGCAAATTTACCGGCAGAGTAAGCGGCGCCGAAGGGCAGCGGAATATGGCCCGCCACACTCGAAATATTAATGATCGTCCCAGAGCCCTGCTGCTTCATGACCGGAATTACCGCTTGCATGGCCGAAACCGCCCCAAAGAAATTGGTTTCGAACATGGTGCGGCAGGCTGCCATATCCATTTGCGCCACAGAGCTGCGCAGTCCGTGCCCGGCATTGTTCACCCACACGTCAATACGGTCGAAGTGATGCAAGGTCAGGCTGATGACGCGGTCAATTTCCTCGCGATGACTAACGTCGCAGGAGAGCGCGAGCGTGCGCTCTGTATATCCGATGCGGCCGCGAGCCGCTTCGATGCGCCCCGCGTCGCGGGAGAGCAGCACGAGATTGGCGCCGTGCTCGGCAAATATTTTTGCGATGGCTTCGCCGATTCCCATCGACGCACCGGTCACCACCACAACTTTTCCCGCAAGTTCCATGTCGAGCTTTTATTCTTCCTCCCAATGAGAAGTCAAGCGCTGGCGTACAATCAGATGATTTCGGTTTGCGCTCCCGCCGCTGGATGCTGCTCGGAGGCCTTGTGAGTTCGCTGGTTCCCCTGTTTCCGCTCGAGATCGTGCTGTTCCCCGGCGTGCCCCTGCCGTTGCACGTTTTCGAACCTCGCTACAAGGAAATGATCGGTGAATGCCTGGCTGAAGAGAGCCAATTCGGGGTGGTGCGGGCACAGGAAAACGGCGTCGCAGGCATCGGTTGCACTGCAGAGATTCTGGCCGTAACCAAAAAATACGACGATGGACGCATGGATATTGTCACCGAGGGCAGAAAGCGGTTCGAAGTTCTGGAGATGAATCAGGAACGGGACTTTCTGCGCGCCAACGTGCTTTTCTTCGAAGATGATACGGAAAAGCCGACTCCGGAAGAGGTAGCGCAGGCCGTCAAGCTCCATCGCGACATTCTCGGCCTGACCGGGGCCCAGCAGGATCTGCCCACTACTGAGGATACACGACTTTCGTTTCATCTTGCCGGTTCTCTGCCTTTGGACTTGGACTTCAAACAGAATCTCTTGAGCATGCGCTCGGAAGCCAAACGCGTACAGGCGGTAATCACCTACTTCGAGGCCATCCTCCCCAAGCTGCGCCGTGCCGTGCACGTCCGGCAGAAAGCCGGCGGCAATGGACATGCGGGTTAAATCTGCAACACATCTGGGCCGCCCGTCATTCGCATCACACAAGCTGATGATGACAGCGGGCGTATAATTATTTCAAAGTTGCTTTAGTTGGGGGTCCCATCATGAGTCTTCCGCGGACACTCGGCGAACTTCGCCGCAGTCCCTTCTCCGAAGAACGCCTGCGCAGCCGGCACGTCAAAGATGAGTTGCGCGACAATCTGGTGCCAAAGCTTCGCCAAGGAGGCCCCATCTTCCCGGGAATCGTGGGTTACGACGATACCGTAGTGCCGCAAATTATTAACGCAATTCTGTCCCGTCATAACTTCATTCTGTTGGGGCTGCGCGGTCAGGCCAAAAGCCGCATTCTGCGCTCGCTGACCACGCTGCTTGATCCGCAAGCTCCCTATATTGAGGGCTGTGAAATCCACGACAACCCGTACGCTCCGATCTGCCGGCGTTGCCGGGAACTGGTGGCGCAGGATGGTGATGCCACACCGATTTCCTACCTCTCGCCGGACGAACGATACGTAGAGAAGCTGGCTACGCCGGATGTGACTATCGCCGATCTGATTGGCGATATCGATCCTATCAAAGCGGCTCGTGGTGGCCATCAGCTCAGCAGCGAATTGACCGTGCATTACGGCTTGCTGCCGCGCGCCAATCGCGGCGTCTTCGCGATCAACGAATTGCCCGACTTGGCGGGGAAAATTCAGGTGGGATTGTTTAATATCATGCAGGAAGGCGATGTACAGATTAAAGGCTATCCGCTTCGCCTGCCGCTCGATGTCGCAATTGCCTTCAGTGCCAATCCCGAGGACTACACAGCCCGCGGAAAGATTATTACTCCGCTCAAGGATCGTATCGGGTCGGAAATTCGTACGCATTATCCGGCCACCATAGAGGAAGGCATCTCCATCACCGCACAGGAGGCCTGGACTCAGCGCAACGGATACAAGCTGCATGTACCCAAGTATGTGCAGGAAGTGATCGAGCGCGTGGCCTTTGTGGCGCGTGAAGACAAGAAAGTGGACAAGCGGTCAGGTGTCAGCCAGCGGTTGCCGATCAGCTGCATGGAGAATGTGATTTCGAATGCCGAACGCCGCGCTATTCACCACGAGGAAAAGCTGGTCGTGCCCCGGATTGGCGACGTTTATGCCGCCATGCCTGCCATCACAGGAAAACTTGAACTCGAATATGAAGGTGAGATGAAAGGCGCCGACAACGTGTGTCGTGAGCTGATCCGCATGGCGATCGCCAAAACCTACGACGACTACTTCAGTGGGATGAACATGCAGCAGGTAGTGCAGTGGTTCGATCTAGGAGGAGAAATTCAGCTGAGTGACACTGCCGGAGCGGCCGAAGTACTACAGGCGCTGCGCGGCATTCAGGGACTCATGGACAAGCTGCCCAAGCTCGCCGTCGGTCCCAAGGACAGCAGCGAACTGCAAGTCTCGGCAGCGGAGTTCATCCTCGAGGGCTTGTACGCGCACAAGCGCATTGGCCGCAGCGAAGAGCGGGTTTTCACTGCCGGAGAGAAACAACCCAAGCGGCCGGAGGCCGGCTTCGGTCGTGAAGAACCTCCAGCGAGACCACGAAGGCCTTTTAACTGATCTCATAGTCGTTGGGCGTATGAAAAAGGTTCGCTACAGCAAATACGTTCCCGATCCCGCCGGCGAAATGAGCATGGAGGACCTGCTCAGCGCGCTTTCCGACTATCTACTCCAGAGTGGCTTCCAGGACTACATGTTTTATGAGCTGCCGGAAGGCGAACAGACGCTCGAGGATCTCCGCCGCGCCATCGAGCGAGCGCTCATGGAAGGCGATCTCCTGGATGAAGAAATGCGCGAGCGCCTGCAACAGATGCAGATGGAAGGCAAGCTCGACGAATTGATTGAAAAGCTTATCGAACGCATGGAGCAGGAAGATTACATCTCCATTGACCAGCCCCACGATCCTGCGCAGCAATCCAGCGTGGGCGGGCAAACGGGCGAAGCGCAGCAGCAGGCCAAGTTCGAAATTACGGACAAGAGCCTGGATTTTCTTGGGTACAAATCGTTGCGCGACCTCTTGGGTTCGTTGGGCAAATCCAGTTTCGGGCGCCACGACACACGCGATTTGGCGACCGGCATCGAGGCCAGCGGAGCCTCGAAAGTATACGAGTTCGGCGACACTCTGAACCTCGATATTACCGGCACGCTTTCCAGCGCCATCCAGCGGGAAGGCTCCAAGCTGCCGCTGAACATTGAATATTCGGATTTGCAGGTGCATCAGTGCGAATATCAATCGTCCTGCGCCACGGTGCTTATGCTGGATTGCTCGCACTCCATGATCCTGTATGGTGAAGACCGCTTCACGCCGGCAAAAAAAGTGGCGATGGCGCTCTCCCACTTGATTCGAACCCAATATCCTGGGGATTCGCTGTCGTTGATCCTCTTCCACGATTCGGCTGAAGAAGTCCCGCTCTCTCAACTGGCACGGGTCAAAGTGGGACCCTATTACACCAACACTCGGGAAGGACTACGGCTCGCGCAGCGCCTGCTGCAGCGCCAGCGCAAAGACATGAAGCAGATCGTCATGATCACCGACGGCAAGCCTTCGGCGCTCACGCTTGAAGATGGACGAATTTACAAGAATGCCTTCGGACTCGATCCTCTCGTGGTCAGCCAGACCTTGGAAGAAGTTGCCAAATGCAAACGCGCGGGAGTGCTGATCAACACGTTTATGCTCGCGTCCGATTACGGCCTGGTGCAGTTTGTGCAGAAAGTCACAGAGATGTGCCGTGGAAAAGCGTACTTCACCACGCCCTACACGTTGGGTCAGTATCTGCTCATGGATTACATGTCCCGCAAGACCAAAACAATTCACTGAGAAATCCAAGTTTCATTACACAGTTCCCGTTCGCATGGGCTGCGGCATGCCCGAACCGTTCTGATTCTCCGATTCCCGTTCTCGAAATCCTGCAGCACGGCACTCCAAGACATCCCGCAACGCACGAATCTCATCCTACGCACGCATTTGGAGGAGTGTGTGATGAAATCGATTAAAGATATTCTTCAGGGGACCGCGCTGACAGCATCCTTGGCGGGACTGGTAACGTTAGGCGCAGTTGCCCAGACCAGCAAACCGGCGGATCCAGGCGCCAATGCCGGGGAGCAGAATCCGCAGAGCACCAGCAAACCTGACAAAATGTCGTCCCAATCCGACAAAAGCTCGTCGCAATTAGACGCGGCGGACCGCACATTTGTAAGAAAGGCTGCGAAAGGAGGCTTGGCGGAAGTTGAGCTCGGCAAGCTGGCGACTGAGAAGGCCTCAAGTGATGAAGTAAAGAAGTTCGGCCAGCGCATGGTAGATGACCATTCGAAAGCTAACGATCAGCTGAAGCAGCTCGCAAGCAAGCTAGGAGTCAATGTACCGGAGAAGCTGAGTCCCAAAGACCAGGCGACCAAGGATCGGCTGTCCAAGCTCAGTGGAGAACAGTTCGACGCTGCTTACATGAGAGATATGGTGAAGGATCATACGAATGACGTAGTAGAGTTCCGTCATGAGAGCCAGAAGGCTAAGAACGATGACGTCAAGAACTTCGCTTCGCAGACCCTCCCCACTTTAGAGGACCACTTGAAGCAGGCGAAGAGCATCTCCCCAAAGGAAAAGCGCGAAGCTCGCAACGAGGGCAAAAGTAAGCCGTCTCCGGCAAGACCCCAGCGATGATCCGAGCACTACAAATGATGATTGGAAAATACCACGGAGGTTTCCAGCTCTGGGTTTTTATTTTGAATCAGAACGGGGCAGACGAACGGAGTTCGGCAGAAATAGAACTTAGATGTAATCTCAAGTTCGCTTCTTGATCTCCTCGACAGCCCGGTAAGCCTGATCGATGGCCGCGTCGGAGTAGGCGTAGGCGGCGGCATCTGCATTCGCGATCGCCAGTCGGCCAAATGGCTTACGTGCAATCTCGCATGGCGTCACGCCACCCTCGAGCCAGAACTTATCCCAAAGCGAGTTGTACTCGTAAGCATAGCCATGCGGCCAGCGATTGACCGTGATCGCAGCAATATCCCGCGCGGGGTCAAATCCGCCTTCGCCCAAAGTGCGCGCCAACTGCTCACGGATGTTCCGTTCATAGGTTTCAAATGACGTGCGGAAGAGTTCCGCACGTCCGATAGCATGCTGCTGCCGCGCCGGAAGACCAGGCCGGCAAGGCGTTTTCATCATGTGGACAACGATCGGCTCGTCCGGCTTATGCGAGCACTGATATTCGCCCATGCTCACTGGAAGGTCGAGATTCAGTTGCGTGTGATAGCAGCCAGGAGCATATATGGCATTCACGCCTAACTTCTGGAACGACGTCCAATTTTTGATGGCGACATTGGTGTACAACAATGGCACTTTGGCCGCCGAGGAAAGCGCTTCCTTCTGCGCATCCGGCAACTCATCGCAGATATACGGGATCACGACGTGCCAGCAGGCTAGAACACAATGTGCTGCGTGCACGGTTTGCAATTTGCCGCCATGCACATAAGAGACTTCGACCTCCTTGGCACTGGCCGGATCTCCTGCGTGCTTAACGCGCACGACAGTGCTGTTCAGACGAATGCGAACCGGTGACGAAGTGTCGTCCAGCTTGGCATAGTTTGCCTTGGCAGTGACAACGTCCGTTACCGAGTCGCCGGGAATCGCTTGCGGAATCAACCGGCGCACGATGAGCCGCGCAATGCTGGCATTACCGTCAGGGAAATGAAAGAAATATTGTTCCGCTTCCTCGTTGGGAATGGCGTCACGATTCATGCCCTTGCCGGGCGTTGGATCAAGATTCATTCCCGAAAACCCAGGCAGATTAAGACCCCAGGCATCCTGGGCAGAAACCGCGTCGATGCCGACACCGAATAGCCCGTGCGGAGCCGTCTGGTAGAACCGGACCACTTCCGCATGGACGCCCACTAGATCGGTCAAGAATTTGGCGTAGCTCATGCGCGCCAACCGCGCCTTCTTGTCGTCGGAATTCAATCCCGGCAGGTAATCCTTTTTTGCCTGATGCAGGCGCTGAAAGTCCGCCTTCGCCTCGTCTGAGAGTGGCGCTTCCGCCAGAAATTTCTTCCACGCATCAGAACTGGGTTCGCCCATCTCTGCCTCGTCGAATGCGCTGTGACGAGACGGGTTGAGCACAAGCTTATCGGAGCCGAAAGTTTCTTTGTCGAAAAAGATCTTTGGAGTCAGCCCCTGCGAGCGGTAAACACTTTTCTGCACATATCTGGGATAAGCTGCTACATCGATGCCCAACTCGCTGATCAGCCCTTTGGCCACGGCGCTGTACGGCGCAGGACTCTCAATCGAAAAAGTGCCGCCATACCCCAGCAGCATGCGACTGCCAGCGCGGAATTCGTTGCGCTTGGCGTGGCCGCCAAGCGCAACGAATTCCGCGCTGGCAGTCGCATGCTGCTGGGGTATGGCGGCACGGAATTTCACCGGTGTCGGCTGGCTTGCCGGCCGTGTCCCAGAACGTTCCGTCGCGCAGGCTGTGAGCGATTTCAAACGATCCCACGTGGCTGCCGCGCAAGCCGGTGAGCGCCGGCGGGTAGTAGTTAGGAGATTTTTCGGGATCAGCATCCAACGCGGCCAGTAGATCTGCCGGTAGCATGGCCGCTCCCACAGTCAGCGCAACGCCGTTCAAAAAATCGCGGCGTGTGATTTTACGGTCCATCCCCAGTTCTCGATCGCCCAATTCTCGGTCCTTTGAATCTTGCAAAATCACCTCCGGGGCAGGAGTTTACCACGCGCCTGCTGGCGCGGAACCCAGGCTCATCAAGGTTAGCGATGCAGAAGAACTGGAACAGCGACTGCCAAAGGAATAGCTCGCGCGCAGTTCCAGTTCCTGAGAAGCAGGTAACTTGCGCTGAGCTAACCCTTGGTCGGATTGCCCATCGGCGGCTTGGGTTGTTGTTCGCCGCGCACCGCAGCCTCGGCGGCTTGGAAGCCAATCCGAGAATGGGTTCCGTCGCGAAAAGGTTTAGTCACCGATCCACCGCAGCGGCAAAGGGAAAATGCCGGCTTGCCTGTGAGATCATATTTATTCCCCTCAGAGTCCACCAGGTCAATGGCTCCCTCAGGAGCTTCCACGCGGTAAGGCCCATTCTTCTTAACAGTAATCTTTACTTGTGCCATTTCTGCCTCCGCCGATGATTATCGCAGCTTCGAGGAATCTCGTGGGAATGCACGCCGCAAAAAGATCACGCGGCGACGGGGTGCCTCGCCTGTCGGGAGAGCGAAGGTAGTCGGGTCTGGACGTTCGCAACGACGGAGTGGCGCGGGTGAAATCACGATGCGCATCGGTTGGGAAGGATGGGCAGATAGCAGTGACACGCGGTTTAAAATGGTCACTTGCGTGTATATGCTTCGCGAGAAATTCCCAGCTTCTGCATCTTGGACTGCAAGGTAGTTCGCTTCAGCCCAAGTTTGGCAGCCGCCCCGTGCGGCCCCGAGATCAATCCGCGGGTTTCTCGAAGGATACGGATAATGTGCTCCCGCTCCGCTCCCTCGAAGCTGGTGTCGACGGTCGCGCCGGTCTCACATTCCTCCCTCGGTTCCACAGGCGGAGTCCTCAGTAGCGTTCCCTCCGTCAAAATTACCGACCGCTCGACAAAATTTTCCAGCTCTCTGACATTGCCCGGCCAGTCCCAATTCATAAGCGATTTCATAGTTTCGCTGGTAATGGTCTCGATCTGCTTGTTCATGCGGCGCGCGAACTTCTGCACGAAGTAGCGCACCAGTAGCGGGATGTCTTTGCGCCGTTCCCGGAGCGCAGGCATCTGGATGGGAAAGACTCTCAGCCGATAGTAAAGATCGCTGCGGAACTTCCGCTCCGCCACGCTCTTGCCGAGATCCTGGTTGGTGGCCGTGATCAGCCGAGCGTTCACGCGGATGGTTTTGTTGCTGCCCAGCCGTTCGAATTCCTGGTCCTGCAATACGCGCAGCAGCTTAGGCTGGAGCTCCAGCGGGATGTCTCCCACTTCATCTAAGAACAACGTTCCCTTATCGGCCAGCTCGAGTCGGCCGATCTTCTGGTTGATGGCGCCCGTAAATGCCCCCTTCTCGTGCCCGAAGAGCTCGCTCTCCAATAAGCCGGTCGGGATGGCCGCGCAGTTCAACTTAATAAAGCTTTTTGCACTCCGCTTGCCCATACGGTGAATGGCGCGCGCGATCAGCTCCTTGCCGGTTCCCGTTTCCCCCAGGATCAGCACTGTCGCATCAGTGACCGCGACAATCTTGACTTGCCCCAGCACCCGTTTGAGTGCCGGACTGTCTCCAATGATTTCCTCGAACCCCAACTCCGAACGGATCTCGTCTTCGAGGTACAACTTCTCCTCGGCCAGCCTATTTTTTAATTGTTCGATCTCGTGATAGGCGCGGACATTCTCCAGCGCAATGGCTACCTGGCCGGCAATCTGATCCAGGAGAGACTGGTCAGCTTGCGAAAAAGCGTTTTTCCGCGTGCTGCCCACGTTCAGGGTGCCCAGGACTCCCTTCGACGTCTTCAAGGGCATACTGTGCATAGTCTGAATGCCGGCTTGCAACACGTGCTGAGTAAACTGCGAATTCAGACGTGCCAGATCTTCCCGGCCAAAGGTCTTGCTCTGCCTTAGCTGGAAGGGCAGGTAGGTCGGGGAGGGCTCCGCGGCCATCACCGCACGGCCTTCGGGGGAGGCCAAGACCCAGGCTCGCATACCGTTGTGCTCCTCGTCATAGAGGGCTACACCGGCAAACTCGTGCGGCACGACACGGTTTACGCTGCTGGCGATCGAGGTCAGGAGTTTGTTCAAATCCAGGCTGGAAACCAGCGTGCGGTTCACTTCCACCAGGGTGCGCAGCCGCTGTTTTTCCTCCACCAGCGCCTCGCGCGTTATCACATTCTCCAGCGCAAGGGCTACGAGTTCGGCCACCCGCAGGAGAAACTCCATATCTTCCGAAACCGAGTGCCCCCAGCCGGTTCTGCGAAGTAGTCAAAGGCAACATGCAGTAGGTGCGTATGCCGCGTGCCCGCAGTTTGTCGAGGATTGAGGCAAAGCGCGTCTCTTTGCGCAGGTCACTGAGTAGCAGTGGCTCCTGGTGCCGCCAAACCCAGCCGCTGGCCGATTCCTCCACGCCCACTTCGAAGGGCACAGAGAGAGGTTCGCCGCCTTCCCAAGTCTGAACGTACATCACGTCCGAGGAGGCATCATGCAGAGAGACCGTGGCTACTTCAAAAACAGCTACGCTGTGCAGCCTCGCCGCCAATTCGTGGAGCAGTCCGGCCGTCGTTCCATGGTGAACCATGAGATCCGCCATTTCCAGCAGCGCTTCATAGCGAAGCAGATCAGGGTTCTCCTCTTCAGCTTCTTCAGCATGTGGTTGCATAACAACTGCTATTGGGTTCATTGGTTATATCGTGAATTCGGAACACAGTCCGTCTTGCTCGTTCCGGCTCCGTTAACCTTGGGGCATCCTCCTAAACTAGGCAGTGGTCATTGTTGTCGTAGCTCATCACGCCCAAACTTACTCTGACACCTCAAACTACCATCGTGCGTAAGGGAGAGCTATTGACGCCCAAACTTACTCTGACACCTCAAACTACCATCGTGCGTAAGGGAGAGCTATTGGGGCTTTGCGCAAAGGACTAAGCCTAGGTGAAGGTTAGCTGAACAAACGTGTAGCTCTTGCAGAGGAATGCTTATGCGGCGCGCATCCTTGCGGTTGCCGCAGTCCTAACTTCTTGACAACTGGAATTGTGCGTGTAGATTAGGCACGCGACTAAGCAGGCTTTCGGGATAATTAGTGCTTTGAAGTTTGGAGTTCCTACCAAACCGGCCAAAGGAGGTCCTTAGTGATGATCTCCGCAAACACGGCCCTGACTGGTTCCTACGAGTTGGGCGAGGTGGCTCGCTCGGTGTTGATCGCCATCGTCGCGTCCTATGCTGCGCTCGATCTTACAGGTCGTGTAACCGCTGCAAGCGGCCGGGTTCGACTAGCTTGGTTGAGCGGTGGGGCGATTGCGATGGGCATCGGCATCTGGGCGATGCACTTCGAGGGGATGCTGGCGCTGCGCCTGCCAGTGCCCGTCGAATATCACTGGCCGACAGTTCTGGCCTCACTCCTGGTGGCCATCCTCGCGTCCGGTGTCGCGCTGTATGTGGCGAGTTCCCGGAAACTTGGTGTCGTTGCGGCGTTGACCGGAAGCACATTTATGGCCACGGGCATCGCCGGCATGCACTACATCGGCATGGCCGCAATGAGATTACCGGCCATTACCCGATACTCTCCCCTTCTAGTGACGTGTTCCATCTTGCTCGCAATCTTGTTTTCTCTAATCGCGTTATTGATGGCGTTTGATCTACGCGAGGAGACCCGATGGAGTGTTCCGCGAAGGCTGGGCAGCGCCACAGTGATGGGAGTGGCTGTCTCCGCAATGCATTACACCGGAATGGCTGCCGCAAGTTTCATCCCCGCTTCGCCTGCGGACCTTTCTCATGCCGTGACTATTTCTCCCCTCGCCAACAATGGAATTGCCATGGTGACCTTGATCGTGATTGTGGCCGCCATCATGACATCGTCCGTGGAAAGGCGGGCGAGCGCCGAAGTTCGGGCTCGCCCCGACGGCTATGTCGATTTCTTCAACAAGCGCTGGCTGGAATATGTGGGTGTTTCTTTGGAAGATATTTCCGGATGGCGATGGACCAATGTAATCCACCCCGAGGACGTTGAGGGTGTGGTGGGCAAGTGGCGCTCGTCGGTGGAAACCGGCAAGCCCTTCGAAGCCGAAGCACGGCTTCGAAGGGCCGATGGAGAATACCGCCTGATGCTTCTCCGCAAGGTACCGCTGCGCGACGAAACCGGCAGCGTAGTTAAGTGGTACGGCTCGGCTACCGATATCGAGGACCGCAGGCGGGCGGAGGCAGAACTTCGCGAGAGTGAGGCACGCTTCCGGCTAGTGGCCGATAGTGCTCCAGTGATGATCTGGATGTCGGGGACTGACAAATTCTGCACCTACTTCAACAAGCCCTGGCTGGACTTCACCGGCCGATCCATTGACCGCGAGCTTGGCAACGGCTGGGCGGAGGGGGTCGATCCTGAGGATCTGCAGAGATGCCTGGATACGTACACACAGGCCTTTGATCGCCGGGAGGCATTCAGGATGGAGTATCGCCTCCGACGCCACGACGGCGAATTTCGATGGGTTCTCGACATCGGGGCGCCACGATGCAATCCGGACGGGTCTTTTGCCGGTTACATTGGTTCGTGTATCGACGTGACCGAGCAGAGGCGAAGCGACGAGCAACTGCGTCAGGCACAGGAGGATCTCGCCCGCGTGACCCGTGTTGTGGCGATGGGCGAACTGGTTGCGGCCATTGCCCATGAGGTTAACCAGCCCCTGGCTGCAATCGTCACTAATGGCAATTTCTGCTTACGCCTGCTCGCGAGTGTGACTCCGAACTTCGACAAGTTGCGCGAGGCAATCTCGGAAATTGTGAATGACGGCACACGAGCGAGCACCGTCATTTCCAGAATCCGCGCACTCTTACAGAAGGGCGCTCCCGAGCGAGTTGCGGTGGACATTAATGAGATCATTCAAGAGGTCGCCGTTCTGCTGCGCAGTGCGCTGACCAGGAACCGTGTGTCCTTGCGCACCTATCTTGCCTCTGATCTGCCATGTGTGTTGGGCGATCGCGTGCAATTGCAGCAGGTCCTCATCAATTTGGTCATGAACGGCATTGAAGCTATGCGTTCGGTCACCCAACGGCCGCGCTGCCTTCATATAAAGTCAGCCAGAAAGGATAATGAAGTGCTCGTTCAAGTCCAGGATTCCGGAGAGGGCCTTGATCCCCAGCAAGCGGAGCATATCTTCGAGCCATTCTTTACCACTAAGCCGCAGGGTATCGGAATGGGGTTATCGATCAGCCGGTCTATTGTAGAGTCTCATGGAGGCCGTTTGTGGGCTGAGTCAGATTCCAAGGGAGCAGTTTTTCAATTTACTTTGCCCGTAAGTAGTACATGAGTAATACAACCTCTGTCGTTTTCGTAGTGGATGACGACCCCTCGGTCAGCCGCGCCATCAAACGTCTGGCCGAATCTGTAGGATTGCGAGTTGAGCTGTTCGGCTCAGCCGGGGAATTTCTGCGAAGCAAATGGCCGGATGCTCCCAGTTGCCTGGTGCTTGATATCAGGCTACCCGGTATAAGTGGGCTCGATTTCCAGCGCGAACTGGCTGAAGCTAACATTCATATTCCTATCATCTTCATCACTGCCCACGCGGATGTCCCCATGACTGTCCGCGCTATGAAGGCGGGCGCGGTCGAGTTCCTTACTAAGCCATTCCGAGATCAGGATCTGCTGGATGCCATTCAACAGGCGCTGCAGCGCGACCATACCAGACGTGTACTGGAGGCGGAAGTTGCAGAGTTGCAGGAGCGCTATGAATCGCTGACATCTCGCGAACGGGAGGTGCTGCCGTGGGTGGTTTCCGGCCGGCTCAACAAACAAATAGCCGCTGAAATTGGAACTAGCGAGGCAACAGTAAGAGTCCATCGCAGCCAACTTATGCGGAAGATGGGTGCCGAATCATTAGCCGAACTGGTAAGAATGGGTGAGAAGTTGCGGAACTCCTCTACCAATCGAAAACCATCGTGAAGTAGCGTGGGCGAATTTCATCAATCACACCGACCAGCAAACACACCATGTTCTAAATGGCTCGGAACTCGTTTTTAGGCGTTTTTAGGCATTCAGGCGGCCACCGACTTGGCAGAAAGCAAACTGCGGTACAACGCAAGATAATCATCAATCATGCGCTTGGAGTTAAAGCGCTCGCGGGCACGCTGGTAAGCCCGATTGGCATAGGTGCGGCACAGATCACGGTCCTCGCTCAGGTCCCGGATCGTCGCGGCCAGACTTTCAGCATCGTTGGCGCGGAAATACACGGCGGCATCGCCCCAGATTTCCCGGAAGCTAGGAATGTCGTTTGCCACGATGGCACACCGGGAAAGCGCTGCCTCCAGTGTCGCCATGCCGAACGGCTCGTAGCGCGAAGTAGCAGCGTAAATGGCCGCGCGGCTGTACAACATTCGAAGTTGCGCTTCGGTCTGCGGACCCTTCAGTGCCACACATACCTGGTCCGTAGCAAGCTTGACATCGGCACGAATAGGAATGCGCGGCACCGCCACTGGTTGATCGCTGCCTACAATGCAGACCGAAACTGGATGCTCGTGCTGGGTCAGCAGAAAGACCTGCTTGCCGGCATCCCAGAGCCGGCCCACCGCCATCACCGAGTCTTCTTTGCTCACATAGGGATTGAAGAATATGGGATTACGGCCGTTGTAGATGACGGCCTCCCGCCATGGCGTTCCATAGCAGGAGCGCAGCGTATCCATCATCCAACCTGACGGCGCAACCACGCAGCTGGCACCCTGTAGTCCGCCGGTCACCATCTGACGATAATGGCGCAGCCAGTTTGTGTCTCGCGGCTCGTGATCGTGAACCGCCAGCCACCAGCTGATCAAATCACCATGCGCGACCACCACGCGGGGCACGTTCACCGGCAAAGCACCGTAGCAAAACTGGCCAAGGTGCAATACATGCGGCTTGATTTCGCACACCAGCCCGAGCAGATAATTTGTGGAGTCTTCCAGATCCTGCTCTCCCTCCTGCATCCATTCCAGCCGGAACGCAGTAGGACGGTAGTCGAGCCCGTGCAGGCCGTCCATCCATGACGTCTGATGGGGTAAGGGAATTTCGCCGAAGCTGACCAGGGTCACGCGATTCCCGCGACTCACCAAGCCGGTGACCAACTCGCGCGTGTAGGTCCACACGCCAGTGATGGTGTCCGCAGTAACTAAAATGTGCAAGCAGCCCCCGGGACGAATACCCACAACTGGCGGATCTTCTCCGCCAGTTGGCGGTATTCTAATTTGAATTGCAACCGGGTTCGAACAAATTCTTGCCGGAAGGGCTGAAGTGCAAAATATTGCCTACTGTCCTGGTCCCTAAACCGACTGGCAGGTGAGTCACAACACTTGCGTTTGTGCCCTGGTATAGGAGGAAGCTCAGCACTCAGTTTGAGGGCGCAAGCCGGGTCCGCAATTCCCGGGCAAGCTGATGAACGGTGCGGATTTTCTCTGCCGCTGGAAGGGGCAAATTGGGCACCTGCAACGCCAGCTCGCAGGAAAGCAGCATGGCCGTGACCGCGTCCTTCAATTCGCTGCATAGGACCTGTTCGGCAGCCTGGCGCGCTACTAATTCCTCTCGCTTGCGGCGGTGCAAGGCGGCACGCAGTTCGCATACCACGCGCTCAATGCCGCTGATGGCGAAGTTTATGTGCACGGGAATGGCGGTCCCGATGTGCTGCAGAACCATTTCACTCTGGTCTGGTTCCAGCTCCAAAAGGCATTGATCAATTACGACAGCCGAATATTCTTCGGCGCGCAGCCGGATGACAGCCTGACGCAGGCTTTCGGCAACATGCACAGGTTGGGAAATGGCTTCTTCCAGAGCCTTGCCA
>QIAS01000188.1:22534-32999 GCA_003225615.1 Acidobacteriota bacterium
TACCACAACCACCCCGCTGAAAATGCGCAGTTTACAAAGCTTTCCGGAAGCGCTTTCCCCTTACGGGAGAGGGCGCCGCGCTCCGGTTCTATTCTTGCACTGCATATTCCTTAAGCTTCCGGTACAACGTCGTTTTTCCAATCCCCAGCAAGCGCGCCGCCAGCAGCTTATCGCCATTCAGCTGCGCGATGGTATTAATAATCGTCTGCTTTTCCAGATCGGCCATGGGAACGATTTTGGCTGAGCCCTCGTTCACGGCGGCCTCCTGGCTCCGCGCCCCGGAGATCGAGCCTGGCAGATCCCCAAGGTGGATCAGGGGGCCGGTGTTGAGTGCGCAGGCGCGCTCCAGGCTATTCTCCAGTTCGCGTACGTTGCCGGGCCAATCGAAAGCCAGCATGGCCTTCAGTGCATCGTCACTCAAGGTATGCTCCTGTCCGGTAGAGCGCGTTATGCGTTCCAGAAAATGTGCGACCAGCAACGGAATATCCTGCCGCCGTTCGCGCAACGGGGGGATGCGCAGGCTCAGAACATTCAAGCGGAAGTACAGGTCACGGCGGAATGAACCCTGCGCCACCGATTGTTCCAGGTCGCGATTGGTGGCCGCGAGGATTCGTACATTGATGGCAATTCGTTTCGTGCTGCCCACCGGCCGGATTTCCTTTTCCTGAATGGCACGCAGCAATTTAGCCTGCAGATCAACCGGCAGTTCTCCTACTTCGTCGAGAAAAACGGTGCCGCCTTCAGCAATCGCCAGCAAGCCCTCCTTCGATTGCATGGCTCGCTCCCGTGAAGGCGCCTTTCACATAGCCGAACAGCTCGCTTTCGATCAGTGTAGGTACAAGCGAACCGCAATCGACTGGAATGAACGGTTTGTCGCGATACGGGCCGGAAAAGTGGATGGCACGCGCCACCATCTCCTTCCCCGTGCCGCTCTCCCCGAAAATCAGCACAGGATGGCTGCTATGGGCCGCCTTGGCGATAATGCGGTACAGCTTGTCCATTTCCGGCGCGCGCCCGACAATGCTGCCGAATCCCTGTTTGGACTTTATTTTTTCACGCAGCAAGCGGTTCTCAGTCTTGAGTTTCAAATGGTTGGATACGCGCTCCAACAGCAGCTTCAATTCATCCATGCTGAAGGGCTTGGTGACGTAGTCATAAGCACCGTTTTTCATAGCGTGCACGGCGGACTGAACGGTGCCGTAGCCGGTCACAACCACCACGACAGCATCGGGGCGTTGCTGCTTGATCTGGTGCAACGCTTCCAAGCCTCCGGCGCCGGGCAGCTTGAGGTCCAGCAATATGGCATCAATGTTCTGCGATTCCAGAATGCGGTATGCGTGTTCGGCCGAATCGGCCACGAAGCTGTTGTAGCCCAGCGACTGCGCTACCTCGCGGCAGGCTTCGCGAATGGCGCGTTCGTCATCCACGATCAAGAGATTCAGAAAATTGGCTCCCTCGATTTGGGGTGTGCTCGGCAAAGTGGCTTCCGCAGTAGACATGATCATTCCCTCTCAGTTTTTCCGCTTGGAATCTTGTCATCCAGTACTTCTCGAAGCTTTCTGGCCAGTTCGCTTCCGGTGAACGGTTTTCGAAACAGCACAATCGATTCGTTCGAGTCTTCCGTGTTGTGCTTGTGGTTGTAACCGGTGATGTAGAGCACCTTGAGGGTGGGTCGCATGGCGCGCATTTGACGGGCGAGTTCCCTGCCCGACATGCCCGGCAACGAAAGATCGGTTAACAGGAGATCGATGTTGCCGGCCTTGTGACGCTCGGCGATTGTGAGCGCATCCGGACCGTGCACTGCTTCCAGCACCCTGTATCCACAGTCGCTCAGAACACGGTGGACAGAATTGCGCACGGAGGAGTTGTCGTCTACCAGCAGCACGGTTTCGCAACCGCCGGGGATAGCGTCGGAAACAGCCGCTTGGGCTTCCGCTTCTTCCTTCGCGCGCGGCAGCAAAATGCAGACCTGTGTTCCCTGTCCGGGTTCACTTTCAATTTCGATACTTCCGCCATTCTGTTTTACGACGTTGTAGATCGTGGCCAGTCCCAGGCCATTCCCCTGGCCGGGCCTTTTGGTTGTGAAAAAAGGCTCGAAGAGCCGCGAACGAGTTTCCGCATCCATGCCGCAGCCGGTGTCGGTGACGCGCAGGCAGACCGTGCCCGCCGCAGAGTCGTCGCCGCACTTCGCTGGCCCGGGGCAATTTTTCGTCTGTATTGTAATGAGGCCGCCGTCGGCCATGGCATCGCGGCCGTTGAGTACAAGATTGAGCAGGATTTGTTGCACCTGCGTGGGATCGATTTTTACTTTCCCCAAATCGTCGGCAAGATGGAAAACAAGGCGAATGTTTTCCCGGATCAAGCGCGACAGCAGGTTGCGCGTATCGGAAACGACATCGTTCAAAGACAATACGCGCGGTTCCACTACCTGCTGGCGGCCAATCGCCAATAGTTGCTGGATGAGCGCGGCGCCCTGCTCGCCCGCCATGCGAATTTCTTCCGCGTGGTTCCGCAGCCGGCTGCCCTTCTCCAGGCCCGAAGTCAGCAAGTCGCAGTACAACATGATGCCGGTAAGAAGATTGTTGAAGTCATGCGCGACACCTCCGACCAATCGTCCGATAGCTTCGATTTTTTGCGCTTCTCGCAACCGCTGTTCCGCCCGCTTTTGTTCGGTGATCTCCTCTGTCATGCCAATGACGAATTCGGGGCTGCCGTCGGGTCCTCGGACCAGGGAAACATTCAGGCGCACCCAGCCAGAGCTTTTATCCTTCCGCAGATAACGAATTTCGATCTGGTAGGAGTCGCGTTTGCCGGCTACAACCTCTTGAAAAAGTTGCAGGTCGGCATCCACATCATCAGGATGAGTGAAATCGCGGAAGTGCATGCCGCGCAACTCCTCCCGGCTGTAGCCCAGCATGCGCTGCACGGCGGGATTGCTTTCCACCACCCGCCCATCGATGGTGCACTGGGTGATGCCCATGGCTGCGGCCTGAAAGATTGTGCGGAATCGTTTTTCGCTGTCTCGGAATACGCGGCGGCGTTCGCGCTGGGTTATGTCGTGCAAGGAAATAACCAGCAATGACCTGTCCTGGACCCCAAAACGCGCGCAAAAAGCCTCCATCCGCAAGCTCGTGCCATCTTGCCGCTTACCAGTAAGTTCGCATCCCGGGTAACCGCAGGCCGTTCCAGAAGTCTGACGCACATCGAGCAACGTGCAAGCGCGGTTGTGAGGAATGAAGTTGCCCAGAGGCTGGCCCTGGAGCGCTGCGGCGCTCTTGTAACCGAATAGCAAAGCTGCGCCATGGTTGGCATGGAAGATCCTTCCCTTCTCCACCAGCAGCAAGCTCTCAGGACAGGCGTCGAAGGCGGCGCTCCGGCAAAGGGTATCCATGAGGCTCGTGTCGCTGGTCCGGAATGGAATCGCAATGCTCACGAGATCTCCCTGACTGGTGTTCTACTCGCAGAGAAACTGCAGAGCTTGTACTGGTTGCGACAGAGGCTGACATCCCGAAAGGGGAACCTGGGGAAAGATCGGAGACGATACTGGGGGACGCTCCCCATTTGGGACAACTATAGGGCTGGGACCGGGGAATACTAAGTGCAGCCGTCACATGGTTTTGTGACAAACGGACAGGCGGTAGTTGGCGATCAAGAACCCAAAAAGGAACAAAAATGGGCGCGACCGGCGCGCCCATTCTGGAAACTTACTGCCTGAAACCGACTAGCCACGCACTGGAACTGATTGCGTCACTTTGAAGGTGAGACGCCTAAGCCACCCCCGTGCCTCCGGCTGCACCAACGGCAGTGCCGATGAGGGCGCCTTTACCACCACCAGCCAACCCTCCGATCAGCGCGCCCGCTCCCGCGCCGCCGCCAATCATTTCCAAATTCCGTTTCTCGTGCGAACCACCTTTGACAAAGAGGCTCGAAGTCTGCACCGCTACCGCTTTCCCGCTGATGGAAATCTTGTCCAGTGTCAGGCGCAGATAGCCGGGATCCTGCAGGTGTCCGGAAGCTTTGGCTTCCACTACGCGTCCGGTGACGGTAGCCCCGCGCGGCACCACGGTCTGCCCTTGGATGATTACGGGCTCGTCCAGCACCGCGTCGAACGTGTCGCCCGAGTGGGACGAGGCGCTAGAAACCCCCGACTGCAAACGAATCGTGAGAGGAGTCCCTGCGGGCAAACTGGAGGGCATCGGAACCAGAGAGCCCGTCGGCGAAATGCCATTCTTCTGAGCGTCATGGTCAAACGGCAGTTTTTGGTCGTCGCCAGCCTGCGCCTTTTCGTCTGCGCCTTGCGCGTTTGGCTGCCGCGCGCAGCCCACAGCCAGCGCTACAACCATCACAAGAACGATAAAACCACCGGCATTCCGCCGATTAATCCAGCAACACTTCATCGAATGGCCTCCTGTTAACGGTGCCCACTTATTAACGATACCCACTTAGCTGGCACGAAGAATGCCAACCTTTGTCTCTGAAACTAAATCAGTTAGCGGGAACTGAGGCAGGCGACTATGTAGTTTTTGCAGGCTTATTTATTAGCCGACGGCCGATCACAAATAAAAGCGGAGGAGCGGCTTCCGTCGCTCCTCCGCCGCAAAGCTAAAGCACGAACCTTATTCGCTTGAGCCACCACCCGCGGCAGCACTCTGCGATTCGTTTTCGGGTTGGGCGATCACGCCATCAAACGGCGTTGCCGCCATAAAACGGCCGTGCACCACACTGATGCGGCGCAGCGGGAAGCCGGAATCCGGCCCACGATCCCAATTGCGCCCCCCATCCGTACTGACGAATACCACGCCGGTTGCGCTGCTGGTGGCGAGTAACCGTTTGCGGCTGCCATCGTACGCAATCGAGGTCAGGTCTTTATCGGGCAAACCGCCAGCCATGTGGTGCCAGCTTTGACCGGAATCCGCACTGTAGAAACCGCCCTCACGGCAGGCTACGAAAATCTGCCCATCCGGTGTCAAGGTCAAGCCTCGCACGTTGGGCGGATAGTACGCCAGTTTTGCATCTTTCCAGGTTTTGCCACTGTCGTTCGAGACCAGCACAGCGGAACGCGTGGCGGCTACGATCAGCTCACGATGCGCGCGCACGGCGATAAAGTCCTGCTGTCCGGTAATCGCACCGCCCTTCCAGAGCTTGCCCTGGTCGGTGCTGGTAAAAAGGCCCGCCGAGCTCGCAGCCATCCAACGATCGCCAGCGATCTCGATGTCGCTCACACGACCTTCGAGCACGGACCGGCTTACAGTTTTGGAAGCCACGGCTTTCTTGTTTCCCTTCCTCACGCTGTAACTGATCTTTTCAGTGACAATGTTGTTAATGGGACGCCATTCAGTGGCGTTACGGTCGAGAAAAAAGACGCCGCGATTGGTGCCGGCGAGTAAAGTGCCGCTGCTCGTTTGCTTCAAACTAAAGACGTCGCGTCCACCCAGGCCCGCACTCTTCTGGGACCAGTGTTGTCCCGCGTCACGAGACATGAAGACGCCGCCCCATTCGCGATCGTTCACAATGCCCGCGTACACGGTATTGAGATCTTTTTCGTCGGCCAGAATCGTATTCACGTAGCGATGAGTGTAGCCATGATTCGAAGCGCTGAAGGTCTGGGCGCCATCGTCGCTGGCCAGCACGCCCCCGCGGTCAGTAGCCAGAAGCACACGTTGTGAATTGCGCGGATCTACCAGAACATCATTGACCACGACTTCCGGATTGCTGACCCGCTTCCACGTCTTGCCCTGGTCCGCGGTCTTCCACAAGCCTTCAGTGGTCCCGGCGTAAACGATGGAAGGATTGCTCGGGTCTTCCTTCAGCACGCGAGTGCGGCGCGCCGAGAACGGAATGCCCTGAATTTTCGCGAACAGATCGCCGGCGCTCGTGCTCTTGTAAATGCCCGAGCAGGCGCTGGCGAACACAACCGAAGGATTTGTCGGATCGACGATGATCGAGAACACATCAGAATCGTCGATCATTCCTTTGTTGATGTGGCGCCACGTCTTGCCGCCGTCGTCCGTCTTCCATGCCAGGTGCCACGTTCCCGCGTAGACGGCATCCGGGTTCTGCGGATCGATAGCGATTGATTCAATATTCTTGATCTCTGCATGACTCGCCGGAGAAATTCGCTGCCAATTATTTCCGCCGTCATTGCTGCGGTAGACGCCGTCGAGCGCCCCGGCTACGAGCACCTTTGAGTCAGAGCTTGCGATTGCCAGCGCGCGAATGGACTTGTTGTGCATGTCCGACAAAGTGTCCCAACTCTTGCCGCCGTTGTGGGTGCGGAACAAGTCGCCAGCCTGCTGGTTCTCCAGGCTCCACGCGGCGACGTACATAATCTTGGGATTCTTGGGATCGATGGCAATGTGGTCGAGAACGTAATCATCGCCGCTGCCCAGATGGGCAAAACGCGACCAATCGTGGCCGCCGTCATTGGAAACGAAAATCACGCCCGTGTTCGTGCCTAGAAAAATCTGATCGGGGTTGTGCGGGTTATAGGCCAGGCTCCGAACATCGCCCCCGTCCGGCCCCAGTACGGTCCACTGGCCGGCCCATGCGGCCGCCGTACAGATGAGAGTAAATGTTAAGGGAATCAATAGCTTACGCGCCAACTTCAGGAAATTCATATGGTGACTGAGCCCCTCAGCAGAAGTGTGTGCTATTGCCCAGAGTGACAGCGTAATCTCCCCCGATCAAGTTACTTTAGAACGACCAAAAAATGGGCCGGTCGGGTTGCAGACCCGACCAGCCCAACGCTGTTGTGATGCTCTACTGCGCCTTCGGTTTAGCGACCTTCTTCTTGGCCGCCGGGGCAGCCGGGTGATCCGGAATCGGTTTGATCCTGCTCTCATTCACAGGAGCCGTTCCTTCTCCGCTGAAGGTTGCGCCCGCCGGGACTATCCAGTAGTCCGCTGTCTTCCACAAGCCTTCAGTGGTCCCGGCGTAAACGATGGAAGGATTGCTCGGGTCTTCCTTCAGCACGCGGGTGCGGCGCGCCGAGAACGGAATGCCCTGAATTTTCGCGAACAGATCGCCCGCGCTCGTGCTCTTGTAAATGCCCGAGCAGGCGCTGGCGAACACAACCGAAGGATTTGTCGGATCGACGATGATCGAGAACACATCAGAATCGTCGATCATTCCTTTATTAATGTGCCGCCAGTTCTTGCCGCCGTCGTCCGTCTTCCACGCCAGGTGCCACGTTTTCACCGTGGCCGAAGAGGTTGAACTCAGACCCCGCGAATCGGTACAGGTCGCGTTCACCGTGATAGTTCCTGCGGGTGCTCCTGTAGTGTTGAGAGCACCGGTGTTGCCGCTACCGGAGATAGTGCCCGCGCTCGCAGTCCAACCGCTGACGTTCACCGCTACATTGTCCGGGCTGGTACACGTGCATGTAATCGTGGCAGCCGTTCCCGGCTGAACTGTAGAAGGACTCGCCGTACAAGACATCGTAGGTGCATTCTTCGGCGGTTCTTTAACTGTGAAATTGGCGGTGCAGCTGGCTTCCCCGCCCTTCTTCATTTTGGGATCAGCCACGCGGGCGGTCACGGTGTAGCTGCCACCGGCCACACCGTTGGTATCAATGGTAGCGGTGCTGTCTTTGCCGCTCGGTTTTCCGCCGGTGCTGGTCCAGTTGTATGTCAACGTGTGCTTGGGATTGAAGTTGCTGGCAGCCACAGTGGCTGTGACCGGCTCTCCGACCATTACCTCGTTAGGCTTCACCGAACAGCTTGCCGCTGGCGGTGCTGACGGCGCGGCGCCTCCGAGATTGAACACGAGCCCGGTGCGTAGCCGCGCGCCTTGCAAAACTGGCCGGCGCAGTTCAGGAGTCTGTGGGCCGACAAAGTCGGCAAAATTGTAGCGGCCAAGCACGTAATCGGCTTCTAACAAGCGCAAGCTTAAGTGACGCACTATCTTCAGATCGATGCCCCCACCTAGAACAGCGCCCAATCCATTCTTGGCCGGCAAGCCCTTGACTGTCAGGCGGTTCAATCCCCCCAGGGTGTGAATAAACATGTTTACGCCTTCGCCCCGCCACATAAGGCGAGGGCCCACAGTTGCCGTACTCTCATTGGCCGGCGTGTCCCAATTGCCACCGTAATCAAACTCCAGCGCGAGGTACTTGTTAAAGTTAATACCCAGCGCTGCTCCCGCGCCTTCAGCTATTGAGGGCAATTTCGTGGCAATGGGATTTCCGAAGGCGTCCCTGCCGGTGGCTACCGTACCGCCGGGGTTCAGCCATTGGTAGCCGGCGAATATGTCCGCCTTAGGTGGCTTTTCCTCCTGCGCCAGCATCAAGCTAGAAGTCACAAACAGATTCAGAAGTAGCACGATGCCAATCATCATCACGGAATCGCTGCGTAAACAGTCGCGACGTGACATCTCATCCTCCGGAACTACATACTTGCGATGGAACATGTATGCGGAATGCAAACCCGGGAGCCCGACATCTGCGACAAAGAAAAAATGCCGCTGAAACTTGAGACTCAGAATTCTACAGTATCGTAAGCTCGCAGCGAAACCTTGGCTCCGCACATGGGCGAGTCTTAGAGCCACTGCCAACATCCCGAGTTGCTCCCGGGTAGCGGTGTTTTGGGGGTCTCAGAATGATATACAGGTTTAGCCCCAGGCTTTTGCCGGACAGCGCTAAAGTCCGCGTTTATGAAATGCACCCTCGGCCTTGCTTGTAAGGGCGAGAAGCCGGAATAATGGATTCCTCATGACTCACGAAAAGGTTCTGATTGTCGAAGACGAGGAAAACGAGCGTACTGGGCTGGCCGAACTGATTTCGGCTTGGGGCTACCGCACCGAAACCGCTCGCGACGGTCAAGAAGGCATGGACAAGGTCGTGCAATGGTCGCCGGCCATCATCATCACCGACCTCAAAATGCCGCGGATGGGCGGCATGGAATTGCTTGAGCGTTTGTCGGAGCAGTCGCAAACCATGGCGGTAATAGTAGTCACCGCGCAAGGCACCATTGATAGCGCCGTGCACGCCATGCGCATGGGCGCCTATGATTACGTGCAAAAACCTATTGATACGAATCGTCTGCGAACCATCTTGCAGAATGCTTCGGCTCTTCTGGGAACGCGCGTGGAACTGGAAGTCACGCGCCGCAAGTTGCGGGACAGCGGTTCGCTGGGCAGCCTGGTCGGCGCGTCGAAGAAAATGCAGGAGATTTTTCGCTTGACCGAGATGGTGGCGCCGAGCACCGCTTCTGTACTCATCACCGGCGCCAGCGGCACAGGGAAGGAATTGGTAGCCCGCACTATTCACGAACTCAGCCCGCGCAAGAACAGGCCCTTTGTCCCCATCAATTGCGCCGCAATTCCTGAGACGCTGATCGAGAGTGAAATCTTCGGTCATGAAAAGGGCGCATTCACCGGGGCGCTCGAACGCCGTACTGGCTGCTTCGAGCTGGCCGAAGGCGGTACGCTGCTGCTGGATGAAATCGGCGAAATGCCCATCGCCACCCAGGCTAAGCTGCTGCGCGTTTTGGAGGACCGCAAACTACGCCGCTTGGGCAGTAGGGTGGAGACCACGGTGGATGTTCGCGTCCTCGCAGCCACCAACAAAGTTCCCGAAGAAGCGGTTGCAAACGGCGAACTGCGCCAGGACCTCTATTATCGTTTGAACGTATTCAACATTCACATGCCGCCCTTGCGCGAGCACAAAGAGGATATTCCGGATCTCGTGCACACGCTTCTGGCGGAGATGAGCGCCAAGCATAGCCGGAAAGTAGCCACGGTCAGCGAAGCCGTGCTCAATGTTTTCAATAATTATTCCTGGCCGGGAAATGTGCGCGAGCTGCGCAACACGCTGGAGCGTGCGGTCATCGTCTGCGAAGGCGGAGTAATTGAGACCAAACACCTTCCGCCCGGATTCGGCCAGAGTACCGTCCGGGCTGCCGCCAATGATCCGGATGCGGTGAGGCTGGGGGTTGGCACGACGGTTGAGGAAGCAGAGAAGTTGCTGATCCTCAAGACGCTGGAGGCCACCAGCAACAACAAGACCAGGGCCGCTGAAATACTCGGCATCAGCCTGAAAACTCTGCATAATAAGCTCAAGGAATATGGCAACGCCGCGGGCGATGGGGGCCCTGGCAAAGAGGATGAGGTCTGAGCGCGGAAACGCGCACTAGCCTAATGCAGTTCTTTGTGAACTTGGCGAATCCTTTGCGAATTTTGGAGTAAAGCTTTTAACCGCAAAGCGCGCCAAGAAAGTCGAAGCGAAGAACGCAAAGAAGTTATCTTTTGCGATGAGCCGTAAAGCCAAGATCGTACTCGCAATCACCTTCATGGTCGCCGTGCTGGTGTCGGCATTTTCTTATTTCTATATTTCGGAGATCCTGGAGCAAAGAATCACTTCCGCGTATGAAATGGCCTCGCTGCTCACGGCACAGCTTTACCTGGTCGCAACCACTGCGGTACCCGACCTGAGCAGCACCAAGGTGGATACCAGCGATCCCGCTGCGGT
>QIAS01000165.1:0-3151 GCA_003225615.1 Acidobacteriota bacterium
ATCCCGCTCTGCAGGAACTCCATGCTCAAGCCAGGAAGCTCATCAGAGAACTTCAGTGGTTTGCCATCGAGCATGTGCTGCGGGAGAAGAATCGCGAAGCTGACCGCCTGGCCAATGCCGCGATGGATAAAGGAATGGGCCGCAGCGTACCCAGCACGGCATCGCCTGCTGCACTTCCTCGTGAGGAGTTTGAGGGAGTTGTGCGGAGTGGAGTGGTTGAATTGCAGGATGCCGGGCTGCCGGACGGAACGCGAGTCCAGGTGCGGGTAAAACGATAAATAGCCAATTGCGCGTGGGCTTCCCTAACTACTCTGCCGCCGAGGTATGGTCGTGCACGATCTTCCAGCCGTCAGGAAATTTCTGAAAAATTAAGGTGAACAGGCCATGCGGCGTTTTTCCGTCCGACATCGCGAGATGCCATGCGCCGCGCACCAACGCTGCTTCTGGCCCAAGCGCTTCAATTCGCAGGTCGGAAAAGTCGAGCTTGCCCATCTCTTTACCTTCGCTCTGGTAAGTTTTGCGATAGCGCTCCAGCGTGGACTGCCAGCCCGAGGTGACCTTTGCGCCCGAGTAGAAGGTCAGTTCTGGTGAATTCCAGTACCCGGCCATAAAACCATCCAGATTGCGCCGGTTCCAGGCCTCAACTTGCAGGTGCAAGACCTGCTCGATAGCACTTCTGGGAGAGGCTTCTGGGGCTTGAGCAATTACTCCCGTCGCGAAAAGCAATAACCAAGCCGATAATGCAATCTTCGTGCGCATGTGGTTCCTCATAGAGGCGGACCAGTCTCGCACAAAACGGCTCGCTGCGCAGCTGGTGCGCCGAAGCAGGACACAGATCTTGCCGCCCTCATGGGGACACTGCAAGGAACGATGAAGAGGAAGAAGAGAAAATCGGAATAGGGGTGAAGACTGATGAGGAGAAGAAGACTACAGCCGGCTTACAATTGAGTCCAGGGACTGACGGCTAACGGCCCTTCTTCATCTTGGCGATAACCTTGTCCGTCGCCACTTGCCAGGGACGCTTGGGACGCTCTGCTTGTGGCTTGTCGCGGTCCTCGATGCGGTCATACTGATAGGCCTCACTGACCGTACCTAACGATTCGTTGTACAGGCTGGGCAGCCCGAGCGCTTCTTTGAATTCCTCGGTGAATTGGTGCAACGCTTTCAGATGGTCGGCAGTCGCCGGCACTTCCGCTTTCGCGGTTTTTAGAAATTGCTGGTAACCCTTGTTGACCAGCTTGGAAATTTCACTGCCAATCAGGTACCCGGGATATGCGAAGATCTTCACATGATCGTCGCCGTTCTTCTGAATCGCAGCCGAGACATTGTACTTTTTAACGAACACGCGGTTCTGCGTGCCGGGCGCCTCGATCAGGTCAAAGCCATGGTCCCGCAGCCAGGCAACGGCGTCTTCGTAAGTTCTTTCTTCTACCTTGGTGGTCATGGCCTTTTACTTCGTCCTCTCATCGTACCCGGGATTAGATGCGGCTGCCTTAACAATAGCTAGCTATGCCAAAGTTCGTGGGAATCCGGATGGCCTCTTTTATAATCTAAGAACACGTACTACATAACCTTTTTTGCCAATCTAGGCACATTACCTTAGTCACGGTCGAACGCCGGCAACATGTCGACGATCTCATCCAAATTCGCGCAAGTCCCTTCCGTTGCGGGAGATGGAATCACTGCGGAGGTCCAACAAAGCTTGCCCCGCACATCAGGACAGAAACTCTTGGATCATATTGGCAACACTCCGCTGCTTCGGCTCGGGCGCGTGGGGCACGATCTGCCAAGAGTCGAACTGCTGGGGAAAGCAGAGTGGTACAACCCGGGCGGTTCGGTGAAAGATCGCGCGGCAGCTAACATCATCGCCGAGGCGCGCCGTAACGGAAAATTCACTTCGGGCAAGATCCTGCTGGATTCCACCAGCGGCAATACTGGAATCGCGTATGCGATGATCGGCGCGGCCGAAGGATTTCCGGTGACGCTCTGTGTACCGCAGAACGTCTCGATGGAACGCAAGCGCATACTGCAGGCGTACGGCGCCAACATCCTTTATACGGATCCGGGCGAAGGTTCTGACGGCGCGATCCGGATGGCGCGAGAACTCGCGGCCCAGCACCCCAACCTTTATTACTACGCCGATCAGTACTCGAACGACGCAAACTGGCGCGCCCATTACCTGACTACGGCCAACGAAATCTGGGAGCAGACTGCAGGCCGAGTCACTCACTTCGTCTCCATGATGGGCACGAGCGGAACGTTTGTGGGGACTACGCGGCGGTTGAAAGAATTGAACCCGCAAATCCACTGCATTTCACTGCAGCCCGATTCCGCGTTCCACGGGATCGAAGGCGCCAAGCATATGGCCAGCGCCATCGTGCCTGGAATTTATGATCCTGCGCTGGCGGATGAGGATCTCGGTATTTCAACCGAAGAGTCTTATGCCATGGTCAAGCGTCTCGCCCGCGAGGAAGGCCTGCTGGTGGGCATCTCGTCGGCGGCCGCCGTCGTCGGCTGCCTGAAAATTGCCGAGCGGCTGCGGAAAGGGCAGCAGGCAGTGATTGTCACTATCCTTTGCGACTCCGGCGATAAGTATTTGAGTGAAAGGTTCTGGGACGAAGGGAAGTAATTTTCAATTGTCGCCTTCGAATGGTCAAATTGTTCTATCCTAAGGATGTGCCGTCCTTAGTGCAGGTCTGACGCCTGCACCAAAGCCGCCGAGACGGCGCCAAACCATGCAGATCACGGAAATCTATAAGTCGATTCAAGGCGAATCTACGTATGCGGGACTGCCCTGCGTTTTCGTGCGCCTTACCGGCTGTAACCTGCGCTGCTCCTGGTGTGATAGTGAGTACACGTTCAGTGGTGGTCATCGCATGGCCATCGGCGAGGTGGAGGAGGAAGTCCAGCGGCTGAGCCCGGGCGGGGGACTGGTGGAGATCACCGGGGGCGAGCCCTTGCTGCAGGAACATGAGGCGGTGCCCCTGATGGAGGGTCTGCTTCGTTCTGGCTACACGGTGTTATTGGAGACCAGCGGGGAGCGTCCGCTGGAGCGCGTACCGGCAGGAGTCATCAAGATTGTGGACGTGAAATGTCCTGATTCCGGCGAACCGGACACGTTCGACATGGAAAACCTGGAGGCACTGCAGCC
>QIAS01000165.1:3167-6816 GCA_003225615.1 Acidobacteriota bacterium
GAATTTGCTCGAGAGTTCGTTGCGCGCCATCACCTCGCATCGCGAGTGAATGCAGTTCTCTTTTCCCCTGCTTTCAGCAAGGAAGCGGCGGGAGCGCGGGACACCGCTCATTGTCTGCTTGATCCGAGAGAACTGGCGGAATGGATGCTGGCTGATAATGTACCGGCCCGTCTGGGATTGCAGATTCATAAGTTTATATGGGACCCGGCCATGAAAGGAATTTAGCTGTTCTTGAATTTTTGCGGAATCGGCCGGATTTGGATCTAAGACATAGAATTTCAATCATCGCAACGCGTTGTACCGGGCAGTAGGGCGCTCGCAAATGACATCTAATCTAGTTGTGGGTAATAAGGCTGGTGCGGTCGTTCTGCTAAGCGGCGGAATGGATTCTGCTGTTTGCGCCGCCTTGGCGGCCCGGGATTTCGCTGCTGCGGCCGTACACGTCAGTTACGGGCAGCGCACGGAAGAGCGCGAGCGGCAATCGTTTTTCGGCGTTTGCGACCGCCTGGGAATTCGTGACCGTCTGTTGGTCCGCAACGACGCCCTGCGCGCCATCGGCGGTTCGGCGCTGACCGATCCGGATATTGCGGTTCCCGAGTCAACCCTCATAGGGAAAGACATTCCGGTGACTTATGTTCCCTTCCGCAACGCGCATTTGCTGGCCGTGGCAGTCAGCTGGGCGGAGGTTCGGGGGGCGGAGAAAGTTTATATGGGCGCGGTGGAGCAGGACAGCTCCGGCTATCCAGACTGCCGTCCCGCCTATTACGGGGCATTCAATGAAGTTGTAAAGGCGGGCACCAAGGAAGGTCGAATTGAGGTTGTTACGCCCCTTATTGGTATGCGCAAGGCCCAGATCGTGAGGCTTGGCCTTGAACTCGGCGCGCCCTTCGATTTAACGTGGTCTTGCTACAGCCGGGAAGATCAGGCCTGTGGCGTTTGCGACAGTTGTGTGCTGCGGCAGCGCGCCTTTCGCGAAGCCGGCGCGGTGGACCCCCTACCGTACGCCACCGTGGCGCAGCGAGTTTAGTGAGGATGTTGAATTTTGAGTGTTGATTGAAGAGGAGACGGCGAGGACGAATCTTAGCAATCGACAATCAAAGATCAACAATCAAGAATTGAGTTTTTGTGCCGGGAGGCCAAAATGAAGAAACGTTTCGCAATCATTATGCTGGTTAGCCTGGTGGCCGGTCTGTGCGTGTCTCCAGCCTTTGCCCAGGCTACAGGTAGCGTAAAAGGCGTCGCCAAGGACGTGCAGGGAAATCCGATCGCTGGAGCCACAGTTGAGTGGCGAAGCGTTGAGACGGGTCGCAAATACGCGCTCAAGACTAACAACAAGGGCGAGTACTTCTCGCTGGGTATTCAGCCCGGCAAGTACAACGTTGTGTTGAGCAAAGACGGTAAAGAAATGTTCCACTTCAACAACGTTCCGGTAAGCCTGGAGGAGACCGCCCTCGATTTCGATTTGAAAAAAGAGCAGTCGCAGGCCGCGCAAGGGCAAGGTGTGAACCCGGAACAACTCAAGCAGATGCAGGAGCAGCAGGCCAAAGCTCAGAAAGAGCAGCTGACGGTCAAGGCCCTGAATGAGAAGCTGGCCGCGTCCAACCAGGCTATACAGGCGGGCGATTACGAGCAGGCGCTCAACATACTGAAAGAAGCGACGCAGATGGATGCCACGCGCGACCTGCTCTGGTTCAAGCTGGGGGATGCCTATCGCATGTCGGCGACCAAGCAGACTGACCCTGCGGAAAAACAAAAGCGCTTTGAGGGGGCCATTGAATCCTATAACAAAGCGATTGCCATCAAGCCAGCCGGAGCGTACTACAACAATTTGGCAGAAGCTTACGCAAAGTCAGGCAAGATTGACGATGCCATAAAAACTTATGCCCTGGCGGCACAGGCGGATCCCGCGAATGCCGCGCAGTACAGCTTCAACGAAGGCGCTGTGCTCACCAATGCCGGCAAGGTGGATGATGCGATCAAGGCATTCGATAAGGTCATCGCCGCCGATCCGAACAAAGCGGATGCCTATTACTGGAAGGGCGTGAACCTGATTGGCAAGGCAACCTTGAAGGGCGACAAGATGGTGGCGCCGGAAGGTACCGCGGAGATGTTTAATAAGTATTTGGAACTGGCGCCCACTGGCCCATTCGCTGAGCCTGCCAAACAAATGCTGTCCAGCATCGGCGCGACCATAGAGACGCAATTCGGCAAGAAAAAGTCGAGCAAGAAGTAACGCACTTAAGCCTGCGTCTAAGGCATTGGTATGAGATAGAGACGGGGCTAGCCCCGTCTCTACGGCCTGATCAGTTGTGTCTTATGAATTTTCCGTTCTTCTGACCGGTCAGCGAGTTGTACAGCGTCTCCAGAAACGCGTCTTCAGAGATAAAGTCTCCCGAGTACTTCTTCCAGGGATCCAGGATTTTCTCCTGCTTCATTTGCTCTAATGTTTTGCCCTGCTTGAGCGCCGATTGCACTGCGTCCCGGGTATCTTTGAGCATTTTGAGGTAAGCCCGGACATCATCCAGATTTGAGACTGGTCCGTGCCCAGGGATGACCTTTACATCCGGTGGAAGCTGCGGGATGACCTTTTCGACGGCGTCGATCATGCCGTTAATACTCCCGCCACCGTCCACATCGATGAAGGGAAATCCGTAGGTTACGAAGTCGTCCCCCATGTGCACCACATTCGATTCAGGAAAGAAAATGATCGAGTCGCCGTCGGTGTGGCCGGCGGGAAAATGCAGCGCCCGGATGTCTTCGCCGTTCAAGTGTACCGTGACATCATGATCAAAGGTGATGATGGGTAGCGCGTCTTTTGGTTGAGGCTTGGCTTCGATATGCACGGAGCCGCCATTACCCGCGGTGCCGCCCTCTTGCAGGCGTTTCCTCACATTTTCATGAGCGATGACAGGTGCGTTTTTCTGGAAAATCGCGTTGCCACCGGTGTGGTCTTCATGGTAATGGGTGTTGATGACAAAACGTACCGGCTTGTCGGTGATCCCTTTTAACGCAACTTGAATTTTGTCTGCCAAGGGCGCGTACTGGTCATCTACTATGACAATTCCATCGTCCCCTACCGAGGCCCCGATGTTGCCACCCGCACCTTCCAGCATGTAAATGTTGCCGGCGACTTTGCTGACCTTCATCTGCACCTTGCTGAAATCCTTCTCCTGGGCGGCCGCGACCGCGCTGGCAAGCAGCAGGATCACGATGGCAAACAAGATGTTGCGCATGGGATCTCCTTAGCCAAAGTTGAAGGCGCGATTGTAAATCCCCGGCTTTAATTTACGAAATTGGACTTCTCGACGGCTTCGCCGGCCTGGGGGCCGCTTGCTGCGTCATCGTTTGACATCGTTGTTTTCTGCCCCTACCCTTGTCTGTCCATTATGAAGGTCCTCGTCATCGGAAGCGGCGGGCGTGAACATGCGTTGGTATGGAAACTGCGACAATCGCCGCGCGTCACCAGGCTCTACTGTGCCCCGGGGAATGGCGGCATAGCAGACGAAGCTGAGTGTCTGCCGGTGGACGTAAAGAGCCTGGACTCGCTGGTCGCGGTCGCCATGCAGGTACAGCCGGAGCTTACCGTGATCGGCCCGGAACTGCCGTTGACCTTGGGCGTGGTCGACGAATTTAACCGCCGCGGCTGGCC
>QIAS01000166.1:0-9093 GCA_003225615.1 Acidobacteriota bacterium
TCCGCGTCTTTGCTCTTTATGGCCGCGCATTTCGGCAAGCGGGAAATTCTCATCGTCGGCATGTGGTCAGTATTTCAGGGATTGTACCTTGGCCTGTTCTATGCCTGGAGTGGAAACCTGCTCGTGCCCATGCTTGCTCATGGACTTTTCGATATTGGCGGCATGATTTATTTCCGGGGTTTTATGGCCCATGTGCAGAGCGCTGCGTGAAAATCCTGATCACAGGTGCCGCTGGCAATTTGGGCTCACAGCTAGTGCATCACCTGATGACCACACGGCATGAACTCCGGCTTTTGCTTCACCGCTCTCCATTCCCTTTTGATGTTACGGGCTGTCCCAATATAAGCGTGTGCCGGGCTGATCTGGCGCAACCCGATACGCTGGAAGCCGCCTGTCAAGCCGTCGACTGTGTCGTTCACTTTGCCGGCGTTTTGTTCGCCCCGCGCCCGGAAAAATTTCTTCCGCTAACCAACGTCGGCTTCGTCAAGAACCTGGTGCAGAAGGCACAGGCTTCCAGAGTGCGTAGATTTATTCTCATCAGCTTTCCACAAGTTGAGGGCGAGACTACCCCGGACCATCCAGCCTTTGGGCGATTGGACGCCTCACCTCGGCCCATTCATTTTCGTACCCGGCTGGAAGCAGAGAAGTATCTGATTGACGCCTGCGCGGGGACCGCAATGATTCCCGTTGTCTTCCGCTCGGGAATGGTTTATGGCAGAGAAGTAAAAATGATTGAAGGTGCGCGCTGGATGCTACGTCACCGCCTGATGGCGATCTGGCAAACACCTACCTGGATTCACTTGATCTCCCTGCCTGACTTTCTGGCTGCACTGCAGGTGGCGATTGAAAAGGAGACCGTGAGCGGCATTTATCAGGTGTGCGACGACCAGCCCCTCACGCTGCAGGAATTCCTCGATAGGCTGGCCGCGTACTACGGTTGTCCGCGAGCCTGGCGTATACCACGATGGATGTTCGAAACAGCGGCTGTGACTTCCGAGATGGCTGCCCTGATTTTTCGTACTGTGGCTCCTCTCAATCGTGACATCATCAAGGCCGGCATGACCTCGTGCGTCGCCGACAACTCCCGGATGAAGCGGGAATTGCTACCGCTTCTCGCCTACCCCACACTCAATGAAGGCATTCACCTGGTGTAATCGCCACGGCCCAGTCGTGCATGCCACTTGTTCTTTTGCTCACTTAGGTCTATCCTTGCGAGCCAAAAGCGGGCCCAAAATTCCTCAGACTTAAAAAGGAAAACTCTATGGTGAAGAAACTGTTCTCGCTGCTTCTCGGGTTGGTTCTTATTGCCTCTCTGTCGACCATCGGGTTGGCGCAAGCGGACACCGCTGCGAAAGATGCAAAAAAAGATGACAAGAAAGAGGCCAAGGCTCCCGCGGAGAAGAAGGCACGCTGGGAGGGAATCGTGGTAAGAGGTAACAAGGACAAGTCAACTCTGACGGTTCGCAAACGCGGCACGGCACAGGAAAGGACCGTGGAGTACGACAGCTCCACCGAGTTTGCCGCTCAGGAGCATGGCAGCAAGAAGACCAAAAAAATCGACCCTTCCGAGATCAAGGATAATGATCGCATAATCGCGGTGGGCACGTGGGATAAGAAGGGCGTCCTTCACGCCTCACTGATCTCCAAGCGCCTAAGCAGATAGCATTTTGACGCTGAAGAGCGGGCGGCCTGTCTGAATCGTCGCGAAACCTCCTTCCCAAGGACTGTGTAGCGGCGAAAAACGAATAAAGCCCACGGCTGAAGCCGTGGGCTTGGACCGGGCGCTCGGTACTCGGTACTTTTCCCTCAGTCCGCCATTTTCGCGACATGCAGATCGAAGCCGGTCTTGGGCAGCAATGACGTCAGTTCAAACGCCTTGAAGCCGTCCCCAGTGATCTCGGTATGGCGGTAAACACCCGGCTCGCTCTCCACGGTTTCCCGCCTGCCCTGCATGTTGCTGAGAAATTCCTGCGCCGCCTTCTTTGTGACCGTTGCGCCTTTCGCCTTGGTGATCACAGCCTCGGTGGCATAGGAGCGGATCAGTTTCGGCCAATATTTCTCGAGTAGACGAGTGCTGGCAAACATGTCAGCCCAGACAATTTCGCCATTCACCACGACTACGACGCCCACGGCGTTCTGATCCCGTAATTGCTTGATTACACTTTCATAATCGTGCCGGATGGGCTCAGCGATATCGTCCAATTTCTTCTGCACCTCGGCGTTCTGCATCATGGCCGGGTAAGAACTCGTAGTGTTTATGGCAGGAGCTGCAGCCGGAACCTCCAGGGACATGGATTGCCGTGACTTCCCAACCTCCGACCAAACCTTTGCCTGATCTTTATCCGCCATAGCTTTGGCTCGGACGTTGGGAGCTGCCATGAACGTATACCCGCGTGCGGTGCCGAACTGCTCACTGCTCCCCACCCACCGTCCGGGCTCCACACAAAATACTCCCAAGTCGATGGGATCACTTTCGGCCGGCACAATGCGATCTTTGGCAATGACCCGATCCTGCTTGCCGCCGGTCACGATCTCTCCTGCAAGCAGCAGCAGCGGACGTTTGGAGTTATTCACCAGCACCAGCGTATTCACCTGGGGCCCGCCTCGCGTGGGAATGGCATGCTCGCCCCACGAGCGTTGCCCCCGAACTAATCCCTGTACTTTCACCACTACATCGCCCGAGCGCAGGCCCTCGTCCAGACTCATAAAGTCGCTGGTGTCATGAGTCTTGGCCGCGACCACGGGGAATACGGTCAGATTTCCATGGCGGATCGCGTCCAGTACCGTGTAATCGTCGTTTACTGGAGCCGGGGCAGCCGTCAAGCCGCGTCCCGCCACCAGAACCATGCCACAAACCAGCGCCACTCCGGCAAACGCAGAAAACAGCTTGGGATTCATAGCGTTCCCTCCCAGGGCATTTGGCAGATGCCCCGGACGCAGGCTGTGCATGTCTGGTCGCCCGGGGCACCCTTTTCCACCCTGACTGATCAGAGAACGCCCAAATCTCTGGTCCTTGCGTCTAATAAATTGATAGCATCTCATACGTATTCCGCACAGCCATGGCTAACACCGCCACAGCAACGACGGGCCTACCCTCCGAACTGGGATCGCTGGTGGGCGAGCTCTACCAGAAAAGTGGCGGCGAGAAATTCGGTCTGCGGCAGCAGGAGTTCATTGTTGTTATTGGCGAGATTCGGCAAAAGTACCTCGCGCCCGGAGCCAACGCTGAGGAAATCAGAGCGCTCTGCGCCAGCTTGCGGGTGGAAGAACTCGTACTCGCTCGCGCCTGCGCCGCCGGTCATGAGGGCGCGTGGGAAGCATTCCTGTTCCGCTACCGCGAGAAGCTCTATGACATTGCCCGCGGCATTACACGAGAAGATTCGGCCGGGCGCGAACTGGCTGACTCGCTGTACGCCGACCTGTACGGGACCACGCTGCGGGAGGGCACACGCGTCTCAAAGCTGGCGTCGTACACCGGCCGAGGTTCGCTCGAGGGCTGGCTGCGCACCGTGCTGGCTCAGGAATACGTCAATCGCTATCGCCGACACAAGCGGCTGGTAAGCTTAGACGAGGAAACCGAGAAAGGCACCCAGTTCGTCGCGACCATCCCCGCGCCCGCGCCGGTGGCGGATTCTCGACTGCACAGTGCTACGGACGAAGCCCTCGCCGCGCTCTCGGCCGAAGATCGTTTCATCCTGGCCTCGTACTATCTCGATCGCCGCACCCTGGCTGAAATCGCAAGAACTCTTGCGGTGCATGAGTCCACGATCAGCCGCAAATTGGACAAGTTGTCCAAGTCGTTGCGCAAGCAGATCCTGGCCCGGCTCACCCGCACCGGTATGAGCCGTCGCCAGGCCGAGGAGGCTCTGGAAATTGATGTTAGAGATCTCCAAGTAGATATTCGCAGGAGCCTGGCGCAAGATTCCGTCTCCGAAACGTTCCCTGAGAAGAAAGTCCAGGCGCAGGCGGGAGATGGGCCGGCATAAAGAAACGGCAACGCCCTGGTGGCGCGCGTGAATGCATCCGCCAAGACATTTTAGTCCCGAAGGGACGGATGAAAAGGTAAATGGAGAATTTGCCCAAACTCGTAAGTGAGCGGCTGAAAACAGCGCCGCCCAAGACCCATCCCGACCCGGATCTGCTCGCGGCTTTTGCCGAGCACTCTCTGAAGGGGCATGAGCGGGCGCAGCTCCTCGAGCACCTCGCGACATGCGGCGACTGCCGCGAAATCGTGTCACTGGCACAACCGTTGCGGGAGGATATCGGCGCGCCGGTCGTCCAAAAATCTACCTGGCTCGGCTTCCCCATGCTGCGGTGGGTCACGGCGGCGGCGCTGGTTGTAATTGTTGGTGGCGCAGTTCTCCTGCGGGAGCAGCATAGATTCGCTACGGCCCCGGCCGCCTCTAAAATTCAGAGCGAACCCCAAGCCCCGGCGCCCTCCAAGTCCGATGCTGCGTTGTACCGCGCGGACAAGGACCAAGTCTTCGACGATCGCCTGGCGCAAGGACTAGCGGCCAAAAAGGAGTTCAAGAAATCAGCCGAACCACGCAGCGAAATGCTCGCACTTTCCAAATCGAATGTGCGTAGAAAACAGCTGGTGAACGAAAAAAAACTTGGCATTACCGGCGACTCGCTGCTCGCTTCCGGCAACGCTGGCCGGTCCTCCGAGTCCCGAGCAGAAGCTGCCCCGAGCGCCCCGGCGCCAACAGGAGAACTTGATGCGGAAACTAGCCAGCCAGCGGCAAGAGTCCCCAGCACGTCGGAGTCAGTAGAGCTGACCGCGGCTGCTCCCATCATTACAACAAATGCGGCCGAGGGCAGCAAGGCCAAGGAGTCATTGCCCAAAGTCGATAACTCCGGGCTGCCGCCTGAAGCCGTGCACAGTCTGGGAGCCCGAACTGAGCCCACTAATCAAGTCATCGGTGGCATTGTCCTCCAAGCGACGCCGTCGTTTCCACGTTGGACGATCTCCCCCAGCGGCACGCTCCAGCGTTCCGTCGATTCCGGTAAGACTTGGGAGGACGTGGTTGTCGATAACCAGGTCTTCCGCGCGGTCGCCACTGTCGGTGCTGACGTCTGGGCGGGAGGTTCGGCTGGTCTGCTTTACTATTCTTCCGACGCCGGCCAGCAATGGACGCGCATCAGGCCTTCCGCCCACGGCACCAGCCTCACCGACGATATCGCGACGATCGAGTTCACCGACCATCAGCACGGAAAGTTGACGACCACGACGGGCAAGTCCTGGAGCACTTCTGACGCTGGCCAAACATGGAAAAAGCATTGACCCTTCGCCTTTGAAGAAGTTAATGCCTGACCTGCAGAAGGCCTGATGGGCAAGCGGCTGTACATGGTGGCTAGGTTACCTGCGTGTCCGCCTTCTCAAGCGACGCCTGTCCCAAGACGTCTTTCCCGCTTGGGAAAAAAATACCAACCACCATCAACTGCTGCGTAGTAACCAAGGCCAACGAAGGCTTCTTGAGATCACCGTCTTTCCCTTTTTCTCTCAACTAAATAGGAGCCCTGCTGGATACCAACCTAGCTTGGGGAAAACCGTTACTTCGGTCAGCAGTTCATGATTACCCGTGCAGAAATTGCCCATTACCTAAGTGACATTTACATCAATAGGGTAAAGACCTAATATCCACTCGTGGTTTGGCAGTTCTGGGGGAGGGCTGCCGAGGCGTCCTAGACTGAAAAGTCCAGGACGCTTTTTTATTGCTCGCAGCCTGAAACGGCGCTGCCACCTGCCCCGCCGATTGCGACTTCTCTCACTGCCGCGCATCCAATAGAAGTGCTAGGATAATGTTCCGCAATCGCGGCAGCACTCATAGAGGCTGACGCCGAGCGCGTATTCGGCGATCCAGCGCCACGGAGGATAGATGGCTAGCAACGCAATCGTCGAAGTTAACGATGCTAACTTCGCCCAGGATGTTTTGAAATCAGATCAACCGGTATTGGTGGACTTCTGGGCCACCTGGTGCGGTCCTTGCCGCGCCATCGCGCCCATCGTTGACGAACTCGCCACCGAATACCAGGGCAAGATAAAGGTCGGCAAAATGGATGTCGACCGCAATACGGCAACGCCCATGCGCTACGGTGTCCGGGGCATTCCGACTCTGCTGGTCTTCAAGGGTGGACAGGTCAAGGAGCAGATCGTGGGCTACGTTCCCAAAGAGGTAAACAGTCGTTTAATGGTGGGTGACAAAGTTTTTGACGCTCGGGATTTATTCCCGAGCGTTTTGTTTGATTGCCAGAAGCACCGCTGCCTACTCTGTGCCTCGCGCTCGACCAGCCGCCTGCTTCAGTACTTCCGCAACACCCCAATCACCCGTCCCTGGATTTCCACCGTCGCCGCAGGCAAGATAATCGGCTGCATCGCCGCATTCGCGGGTTGCAGCCGGATGTTGTCGCCTTCGCGGTAGAAGCGCTTCAAGGTCGCGTCGCTGCGCTCCACCAGTGCCACCACAATGTCTCCGTTATGCGCGCTCTTCGTCTTCTCAACCAGCACATAATCTCCGTCGAGAATGTGCTCATCCTGCATGGACTCGCCACGCACCTCGAGCACGAAAACATCTTTCGCGCGCACAAAGTCGGCGAGGGAAATTGTCTCCGGGTTCTCTACAGCCTCAATCGGCTGACCCGCAGCAATCCGCCCCACCAGGGGCAGAACCACTCCGGTGTTGACCGACATGGCCTGCTTTAACCTGCCTTTCGGAGGCAGCAGGTCAATGGAGCGACTGCGGTTGTAGTCGCGCGTCAGCAGCCCTTTGTTCTCCAAATTGGAGATGTGCTTGTGCACAGTAGCCAGGGAACTCAGCCCCAGCCCGTGACCAATCTCTTCGAACGACGGAGAATATCCCTTCTCCGCCACGAAGCGCGAAATGTAGTCGTAGACCTGCCGCTGTCGCCGGGTAATTGCCATGCACATATTGTGGGCGAATATAAAGCGAAATGTCAAGGAGCTTTTGGCGCGAGCGCCGAACTACAAGTTTCCGAGTGTAAGCCTCGTGTCCAAGCTGCACTCTCGGGCGGCGGACAGGAGTGTCCACCCAGGGGCGGACGGTAACTCCGGGGACATGAACTTTCGTAATCTCACGGTTACCGTTACTGTCGTGGCATAGTCGCCGCTGATGACTCGGCCTCCCCAACCCTACTCTCCTCGGCGCGCTCCTCGCGTAAAGCTCTCCGGTTCTATCCTGGCAATGCTGGGGCTCGCCAATGGGCAGCATGTTCGTGGCGCGCTGCACCAGGTTTCGGCGACCGGGGGATTGTTGCAACTGACGGAGCCATTGGAGAATTCGGCTCCCGTGGAGATTATTTTTCACCTCGGCTCTGCCACGGTGCGAGCGCGGGCAGCGATGTTGTTTCCGATCTGGGCTACCCAGGGTTGTCTGCAGCCCTTTCGCTTTACCCAAATGGCGGGGGACGTGCGGCAGCAACTTGAGTCAGACGTGAAGCGTCTACTCAGCGGACAGATGTCGATGGACGAGGCATCGACCGCGCGGGAGATCCGCGAGCCGCGACCCGCTCCGCAGCCGGCCGAAGTACCGCCGACAGAGGTAACTCTCTACTTTGAAACTCCCGAGGACGCATTCCGATTCACGGTTGCGATCAGTTCGGTGATATCTGACGAGACTCGTGCCAGCGTGCGCGAGGATTTTGCAAAATTGGCGCGGGCTATCGGGAGCGTCAGTCGGGTGACTACCCAGGGCGTGCTCAACGTCCAGGGACGGCAGGCCGATTCCCTCACCGTGGCGAGCTAAAACTCGCATTCTCCTGCTTTCTCAATTACCCCAGTATTTACTCAACCGCCGACTTGCCGCGTACTAGCCAGGCCCTTTGATCGCGTATAATCGCGAACCGCGAAACCATGACAAGAGAAAATGCAAGGAGCATCCCTATGCAGCAAAATCGCAGGACTTTTCTGATGGGAGCGGGTATGGTTGGCGCTATGGCCGCAATTGGTGATGTAGCGCAGGCTCAGGTTCCAGACTCAAGCAATGTTGCGCACGGTATGGCGCACGGGCTGACTCTTCTGACCATGCGGCATCAGGGTGAATACCGGCTTGGAGTAAAAACCGACAAAGGTATTCTGGACGTGAATGGCGTCGCCGAACTGTTGAACATGCATGCTCCGGGGACTATGGACGATCTGCTTCAACATGAAGATGGTCCCAGTCTGAGCGCCTTGGTGAACGTGGCCATCGTCAAGGAAGAGACCATCGAATATGGACCGGTGGTTACGCGTCCCGAGAAAATTGTCTGTGTGGGCCTGAACTATCGGAAACATGCGCAGGAGATCGGCGCTCCCGTGCCCAAGCAGCCCGTGCTCTTCAATAAGTACAATGTGGCGCTCAATCATCACAACGGTACGGTCAAGTTGCCGGTGGAGTTCGCCAAGAAATTCGATTATGAAGTCGAACTGGTGATGGTGATGGGAAAGTTGGCGAAAAATGTTGCTGAATCGGACGCCCTTTCCTATGTGGCGGGTTACTGCACCGGGAATGATTTCACGGCACGGGATCTGCAGATGGAGACTGGCGGCCAGTGGATGATCGGCAAAACTCCGGATCAGTTTGCGCCTCTCGGTCCGTACCTGGTGACAGCGGACCAGGTTGATCCTGACAATTTGAAAATTGAGTGTCGCGTGAACGGGGAGACGCGGCAGTCCTCACATACCAGCGATTTCATTTTCAACAGCCGCCAGATGATCAGCTATATTTCGCGCTATATAACCCTGAAGCCTGGAGACATCATTTTTACGGGCACTCCGCAGGGAGTGATCATGGGGCGTCCGAAGGACCAACAGGTGTGGCTGAAGCCGGGAGACAAGATTGCTTGCAGCTTGGAGAAACTGGGGGAGCTGAAGTTTGAATTGGTTTAGTAAGTGAAACTCCTCATAAGACTTATCGTGCTGCATACAGGCCCGGGGTCCTTCGACTCCGCAGGCCGCTATGCAGCGACCCGTTGCGCTCAGGATGACAGAGTTTTGGCGGCACTAGCCTGCCACCCGCGACCTGCTCCCTGCCCCCTAAGTCAGTATGCTGTCATCCAACTTTTTCTTACCCCAGTCCTCAGCCGCTTGCACAAACG
>QIAS01000166.1:9132-9669 GCA_003225615.1 Acidobacteriota bacterium
AGCGATGCGCGGGGGATTCGATGGCGCGAATCTCGCCTTGGGGTCCGCGGGCGGCAATGGGGAAGCCGGCTTCGATGGAGGCCCACTCGTACTCGGGATTCACTTCGAAATTACAGAAGAATTCTTCCGCCACCGTATCTTTCATATAAAAAGACTGCAGATAAGAGCCCGGACGCAGCCGGATTTCAGGCACTACCCCGGATAGTTTGGGGGCCCCTTTTTTCTGGTTGGGTACGGCGCAAGCCACCGGATAAATAATGATGTTCTTCGATCCGGAATTGTTCTCGGCTGTGTCGGCATCGGCGATGCCGAGCACGTTGCGCGCACATTCGATCAAGGTGTACTGAAATCCTCCGCAAGTCGCCAGGAATGGCCAGTCGCGCTGCCGGGCAAATTCGATTCCCTTCAACATGCCGTCCGCGCTTTGGTAAGGACTTCCGGGCGAAGCCCACAGGCCGTCGAAAGTTTCCAGCTTCTTCTGGCCGGCCGGGTCCAGCAGAGAAGGTGTGGGAATCCACTGCGATTCGACCTTGAACT
>QIAS01000166.1:9750-11935 GCA_003225615.1 Acidobacteriota bacterium
TCAATGCGGCGGGAAGTGCGGCAGGGAATACCGCGCGCCGGGAGGTGAAGAGCTTGGTGACCGGTTGATTGGTTCGGCAGAATGGAGTTTCTGAGTGATCGCACTGTCCCGGGCTCCTCCAAGAGATGGGTAGCGCCAGGCGCGATCTTCACGGGAGGATGCCAGCGCAAACGGCAGTTTAAACAGGCAGACTGGCAACCAGCAGGCTTATGGATAGTTATTGCGTGCTGGCTCCAAATGCCATTCGCACGTCGGCTTTATCTGCTTCTTCCACCTTGAACATTGGCTTGGGTGTGAGCTGCATGAAGGCGGCGACGAAGGTGTCCGGAAATTCCTGGATGCGGATATTGTAGGTGTTCACGGAATCGTTGTAGAACTCGCGGCGATCCGCGATCTGGTTCTCCAGGTCGGTGATGCGCTTTTGGAGTTGCAGGAAGTTGTTGTTGGCCTTGAGATCGGGATAATTCTCGGCTACAGCGAACAGGCCGCGCACAGCGGCTTGGGTGCTCTGGTCGGCTTGCGCTTTCTGGTCCATCGTGACCGCCTGCTGGTACATGGCGCGGGCCTGGACGATCTTCTGAAGCGTATCGCGTTCGTAATTCATGTAGCCTTTGCACACGTCGAGCAGCTTGGGCAATTCATCGTGACGCTGCTTGAGCATGATGTCGATGTTGGCCCAAGCCTTGTCGATATCGTTCTTCAGAGCCACCAGGCCGTTATAGATCGTGGCGGTGTACCACAAAAGTCCGACCGCGAGGAAAGCCATACCCAACAGAATGAGATTGTTCATGACAAATTCTCTCCGACTCGATTGCCGCCACTTCAGAGACGGGGCTTGCCCCATCTCGCCAGAACCGGTAAGGACTGAGGTGTGCCTGGACGCGGCGAACCGCGTCTCTACAGAAAGCTGAAGTGCCGCACCAAAATATAAGCGCACAGAAGCGTCAGTATCGGACCACCCCAGATGTATAGTGCCGATTTCCATCCCAGGGATGCAAGCACATCACGTTGGCTGCGCCATGAGATAAAGAAAGCAGGATTGTGCGTGCCCTTCATCAGAGCTACCTTCGGCTTCAGATCGAAATCTTGGACGTTGGTGGCACTGCCATTTTCGGGGCAGACCGCCGTTGCCGTCACCGGACCTGGGTCAATACCGGCAGCGGCCCAAGCGGCGGGATTCGAAATGCCGGCCTTGGTAAGGGCAGCAGCGATCTTTTGCTGCTGCGTCATTTGATCCGCGTTCAGCGGCTTGGAAGTGTCGGCACTCAGCCGGATAATTTCCTCCGAGGTTCCAGCACCTGGATCGTACTTTTTGGTCGTTATGACGGTGCTGAAGCTCCGTGTCTCCATGGTGGTTTGCATCATTGCGGGCGCGGCATCCAGAACCGATTGCAGTGGATCTTCCTTGAATCCGGAGATGGAGAAGGTCACGCCGGTAGCAGTCGCGTGAAGAGTGCGGATCGGCTTGGCGCTTACTTCCAGACCAGGATTCTCGGCCAGCGTTCCCAGAATGAAGAGGGCGTTCTTGGGCTTGATGCAGTATTCCTCAACTTTAATTTTCTCGCGATCGTTGCCAAAGCCGTGACCCTCCAGAAAACTGCTGACGTTCACCGGGATGAAATCTTTATCGGAGAAGAGCGATGGGCTGTACTCCTCATGAAAATCGCGATGAATATCCAGTTCGGCACCCTGGGGGTTGACCAACACACGGCCCGTGTTGTCGTCGAGGTAAAAAGGCAGGTGCAGGCTCTCGTCAATGATCTTCACCCACTCCTTATTTTTTCCCACCTGTTTCCATTGCCAGACCATGCTGCGATAGTAATAACAGGGCAGGTTCGTAATGGGCGCTTTCATGGTGTAAGGGCCAGATGCAAGGCCGGTTACCTCTACGAGTCCCATGGATGCGCTACGAATTTTTGACGTCGGAGTGTCACCGATCAGGCGCTTGCGTTGCAGGACGCGAAAGCCGCGAAAAAATAGGTAAATGCCGGCCAACGCCCCGAGGAGCGCGACAATCCAGAGGTCTTCGCTAGTCACCAGAACGGTAAGGACAAGGCCCAAGATAAGGTCTCCGGTTTGTAAGACCCGCCTCGTGATTGAATCGGGAGAGGGAATGGATGAAGGGGTCCCGGCGTTAGCCTAGCGGGACAACGACGACGGTCGCAGCAGGAAACCGCGAATCTGG
>QIAS01000042.1 GCA_003225615.1 Acidobacteriota bacterium
TGGAGAACCGCCGCCTGCGGTCCGCAATCTCCTCGAGTACGCCACCCTCAAACTGCTCAGCGTCGCGGTAGGCGTCATCAACATCGAGCGCAAACGCGACCTCGTAACCGTAAAATTCCGCCAGAACGCCGCCGTCGATCCCGAACGCCTGGCCCGATTCGTCTCCTCACAGCGTGGAGCTCAATTCAGCCCCGACGGGCTGCTGAAATTCTCTCTGAAAGCGACCTCTCCTGAGCAGGTACTACGCCAACTAAGGTCTCTCCTTGAAGAACTTGCAGGCGCGGAAGCCAATGCCATGCTGACCTCCGGCACTCAGCCAAGCGAACCGTGAAACTTCCGAGCAGGTCATAATCCCGGCAACGGATAGTAGATACAGGTAAGTTTTCCTATTTTTTCGCTGGCAATCCGAAATCAGTTTGTCCTACACTGCTTTCCACTCCCCCCGGTAATCTCAGCCAATTTGTTTGTTACGGAGACACGATGGCGACAGCCGTAGCACATCCCAGCAAAGTTTCAATGCCTGTGGCAAGCTTGCCAGGCCGCCGTTATGACCACGCCTTTTTTTCAGGAATGGCGCTGCTCATCCTGGTCACAGTTTTCGTAGGTTTCGGGCCTACCTATTATCTCGCCGGAGTGTTCCGCGCACCGCTTCCCAGTCCCATCATTCACCTGCACGGGGCGGTGTTTTCCTGCTGGATACTGTTACTCGTCACGCAGACTTCCCTGGTGTCCGCCGGTCGGGTGGATATCCATCGGCGCCTTGGGATTGCAGGGTTTCTGCTGGCGTGTGTCATGGTGATAGTGGGTGTTTGGGCAGCCACGGATGCACTCGTCCGGGAATTCCCTCCGGGGCGTGATGCGAAGGCGTTCTACATCATCCCCATGTCGGATATGGTGGTCTTTCCGACGCTCATCTTTTTCGCTTTTCGTGCCCGCTCCAATCCGCCGGCGCACAAGCGCCTTATCCTGGTCGCTACGGTTTCGCTGATGACGGCCGCGATCGCTCGTTGGCCGTTAGCCATGGTGCACAGAAAGCCGCCTGTTGCCCATCTGTTCTCCTACATCTTCTTGCTCATGCTGGTGGCATACGACCTGTGGTCGACGCGGAAGATTCATCGCGCTACGCTGTGGGCCGGCGGTTTCCTCATCTTGGTGCAACAAATAAGTGCGCCTATCAGCAAAACCCAGGGCTGGCATGCCTTCGCGAGCTGGGTGCAAAACATCGCGCGTTGAAGGCGAGAGGGTTCGGGTCTACCTTTTATGGGCGGGATTTCGTCTTTTCGCAGCCTCGGAGGTCGTGATCCGGACGTAACTCCCTAACTATTAAGCCGCTTCAGCGCTTCCATCGCAGCGGCTCACCCGAACGGATGGCGCCATCGACATACCCCGCTGTTTCATCAATCTTCTGTTCGTTCATGGATTGCCCTCTGCTCAACTGGCCGCCAAATGGCCGACAAACCACAAGTGACCTTCGCGTCCCCCATGATTCGCGGCGTATTCTCGCCAACCTGGAATCCAAGTTATTTTTGTTCATGGACGATAAACCAACTCGATGGCGAAAGCGCATTCGCCATCCCCCAACGCCAGCGGTTACAATCATCCTGCCTGCAGCATCCAAGGCTGACGACCGACCACGACCATGAAAGTCCGCAAAGCCGTTTTCCCCGCCGCCGGCCTGGGTACCCGCTTCCTTCCTGCCACCAAGGCCCAACCCAAAGAAATGCTCCCGCTTGTCGACAAGCCCATCATCCAGTACGGAGTCGAAGAGGCGCTCGCTGCCGGATGCGACCAGATCATTATTATTACCGGCCGCGGCAAGCAAGCCATTGAAGACCACTTCGACGTCAGCTATGAACTGGAGAAAATGTTGGAGGAGAAAAAGAAAACCGATCTGCTCCAGATCGTCCGCCAGATCTCCGACATGATCCACGTCGCCTACGTCCGCCAGAAGGAGGCCCTTGGCCTGGGCCACGCCGTCCTCATGGCCCGCGAACTGGTGGGCAACGAACCATTCGCCGTGCTCCTTGCCGACGACGTGGTCGACGCGAAGGTCCCCTGCCTCAAACAAATGATTCAAGTCTTCAACGAAACTCAATGTTCGGTAATCGCCACCCAGAAGGTGGAAGGTCCCGCCATCTCCTCCTACGGCGTTCTCGACGTAAAACCGGCCGAGCCCCGCTTCAACGGCCGCTTATTTGAGATCAAGAACATGGTCGAGAAGCCCAAGCCGGAAGAAGCCCCCTCCAACTTGGCCATTACCGGCCGCTACATCCTCACGCCCGCAGTATTCGATATGCTCGCAGAAACTCAATTGGGGGCGGGCGGCGAGCTCCAGCTCACCGACGGAATGCGCCTTCTGCTGAAGAAAGAAAAAATCTACGCGTACGTATACGAAGGCAAGCGCCACGACACCGGCGACAAGCTCGGATTCCTCAAAGCCACAGTAGAGTTTGCGCTCAAGCGCCCTGACTTGGGCGAAGAATTCCGCCGCTATCTGAAGGAACTGAAGTTCTAGAGAAAGCGTCGTCCGGGCAGGCCGACATAGAACAGTCCTGCGCATCGTGTCGGGGCACTGTCCATTTTCGAACAATCCAACGCACATTCGAACACCTATTATCCGGCCCGGCCCAACCAACTTCTTTATCATCACTGCTCACCACTGGTTCCCTAATTGCGTCCAATCCCGTAGCTCCGGAGAGGCACATGGGCGACCTCCTCCAAGATCTTCGCTTCGCTTTTCGTCAGTTCCGTAAGTCCCCGGCTTTTGTCGTCACCGCTGTCCTTTCGCTCGCACTTGGGATCGGTGCTACCACCGCTATCTTCAGCGTTGTCTATGGAGTCCTGCTCGATCCCTACCCCTACAAAGACGCCGATCGCATGGTGCATGTCGAACTCCGGGACAAAAGCGACCGTGGCCCGCTGCTGATCGTCAATGGCACCGCATATCAACAACTTCGCCAGATGTCTTCCATAGATGATGCGTTCCTGCAACAAAGTAAACAGGAAGTTCTGACCGGCGATCAATTGCCCATCTCGGTTAATGTCGGTGTCTATTCACCCAATCTCTTTACTTACATGGGCGTTCCGCCGCTACTTGGCCGCGAGTTCACCCCTGCCGACGCTCCCAACGGTAACCCGGAGCCCACTGCGGTACTCAGTTATCTGTTCTGGAAGCGGCAGTTCGGCGGCAATCGCGAGGTGTTGGGCAAAAGCATTGAGCTCAATCACTCGCTCTACAGCATCATCGGTGTGGTGCCCCCGCGTTTTACGTGGGCAGCTTCTGACGTCTACTTGCCCGCTGTGCCTAGCGCCGATCCCCACGATTATTGGCTCTCCTTTATCAAATTGAAACCTGGGACCAACCATGCCGCCGCAGCCGCCGAACTGCAAACCCTGGTTGACCAATTTAAAAAGCTGGACCCAGTCTTCTTCCGTCCCGAGATGCGCGTTGTGATCGTCACTCTCAATGAAGAGGTGCTCGGCCGCTTCGCGGGAACTCTGGTGCTTTTGTTCGCAGCCGTGCTCGCGCTGCTGATCATCGGTTGCGCCAACGTTTCCATCCTGCTGCTGGCCCGCGGCACTGCCCGCCAGCACGAGCTTGCGGTGCGCGCCTCAGTGGGAGCCAGCCGCACCCG
>QIAS01000043.1 GCA_003225615.1 Acidobacteriota bacterium
TTCCGCTCGCCGCCGCAGTGATCGCCATTTCCGCCTGGCACATCCCTGAAACGCGCAGCTCCACTTCCGGCCACATAGATTGGTTCGGAGCCCTGCTCGTCACCTTCGGCCTGGGCGGTTTAGTCACCGGCTTCATCGAATCCGCCAGCCTTGGTTGGAAGCATCCGCTTATCCTCGGCAGTTTGCTGATCGGCGCCGCCTGCCTGATCGCTTTCATCTTTGTCGAGGCCAAAGAAACTTCCCCAATGCTTCCCCTGAAACTGTTTGCCTCACCCACGTTCACAGGTGCCAACCTGCTCACGCTTTTTCTCTACGCCGCGATTGGGATCTTCTTTTTCCTCTTTCCTCTAAATCTGATCCAGGTCCAGTCCTACTCCGCCACCGCCGCCGGCGCCGCCATGCTGCCCCTGATTCTGCTGATGTTCACACTTTCCCGCTGGTCAGGAGGACTGGTTGCGCGTTACGGCCCAAGACTGCCATTAATCATCGGTCCGCTCATCGCAGCTGCAGGTTTTGCTCTATTCGCCATCCCGTCGGCAGGAGGCGGCTATTGGAAGAGTTTTTTCCCGGCTATCGTAGTTCTCGGCTTCGGTATGGCAGTAACGGTAGGCCGCTCACCACGGTCGTGATGAATTCCGCCGGCCAGGATCGCGCCGGAACCGCTTCCGGCATCAACAACGCAGTCGCGCGTGTCGCCGGCGTCCTTGCTATTGCAGTCCTGGCCACAGTGATGCTGAGCGCCTTCGGTTACAAGTTAAATGAGGACTTGGCAAAGCGATCCCTTCCCTCCGGCGTGGTGCACGAGATCCAGTCACAAAAAATCAAACTCGCAGGTCTTGACGTGCCCTCCCGTCTCGACCCAGAAACAAAGGCGGCGATCACTCAATCGGTTCGTAATGCCTTTGTCTTCGGATTCCGCCTCGTCATGCTAACCTGCGCGGCTCTCTCGATAGCCAGCGCCGCAGTTGCATGGCGCCTGATTCCCAACCGCACTCCTGGCGATTGAAAGGGCGAGTGAATTATTAGAGGCGGCTCGGAAACACGGTTAAACGCATGGGGAGTAGGAAGTCCGAGACGCGTACAATTTGTCAACATTCGCCATTCACCGAACCGGGCGCATTACTGGAATTTATGTTGTCGAACAGTTAGGTGAAGTGTATGATTCGCGCTTATAAGAGCAAGCACCAAGGGTAGCTCACACTAATCGGTCGGGACTATTTACGCTTGTAGATTGAAAATTTCTTGCGAGAGCAAATCACATGTCCAAATGCATAACTTACGACAAACTGCAATTGACTTTACTCCTTGGGCTGTTAGTGTTGGTGCCGCTCGCCTACGGACAGGAAACCAAAACGCTGTTGCAGATACAACGTTTGAGGGCAGAGCTGGAGACTGAATCGAATTCAATGTCGATTGGTAGGAACGCGTACGATTCGGGTTTTAAAGGCGAGCAGGGGCTGGACGTGCAGCGATATCCTAACTCCGCGACCTGTCTGCTTGTGTATCAGGATGGCCGGTTTGTCATCGAGAAAAGGGAAGAGCATACTCTGGGCAAACCTAAAGCTAAATCGGCGGAGGGAGTCTTGGCGGCAGATGATCTTCAACATCTAAAGGCAATTCTGGACGAACAAGCACTGGAGAAGATCACCATGCCCAAAGCACTCGAGCTTCCCGCTGATGCCCAGGCGCTCAAGGAAGCCGAGCGCTTGGACGTGCAAGTCAGCCGCGCCGCAATGTTACAACAATTCACTTTCATGAAAGAACGGGTCAAGACAGGAGTATCTAGATCTGTATCTTCCTCATCTGCCTTGAGCGGAATGGATACTCTCCTGGATAATGGAGCGCCCTACAAGAAAACGGTTGCCCCACTCCTGAAATGGTTTGATGAGTTGGCAAAAAAGAACAAATTGAAGGAGTCGAAGCCGCAGTACTGCCAGGCAATGAGCGGCCAGTAGGCCGATAGCTTCGCAATCGCACCGCCATGACATCGCCGATGACAATTCTTTCTGTTGTGCTGGGAATCGGCCTATTGGCCAACGCCGGCCCGAATGAAGCCGCCAAGGCACCCGCTCTGCGCCTTCTGCTCTCCGAGGTGCAGCCGGGTTCGATGGCCAGCGAGCACTACTGCATGTTGGTGTTTGACAATCACCGTTTCCACGCTGAAAGAGCCCATCGCACAAGGGGCAAGGACCAGGAACGCAAAGTCTATGAAGGACAACTCTCCGACACCGACTGGAACGCGCTTTCTGAAATCATTGACACTAAGCAATTCCGCGAACTCCGCGTGCCGCCCACTCCGCCGGCATTAGTCGTCCATGATTCACATCCCTACACCATCAGTGTCGCGCGCCCGAGTGGATTCCAGAATATGGAGTTCCTGACCAAAGAGAGCCTCAAGCCCTACGAATCCCAGGTGAAACCTCTGCTGCAATGGTGGAAGTCATCGCGCGGCATACGCATGCCTGAGTCGGAAGCACCCCCCGATAGCAGGTGCGCTCTCACCGACCCCAATGCCGTCTTCAACAACTGAACTGCTCTTAGCCAAACGCCTCAAATGCTCCCAACAGAACCGCGGTTGATAGAAATGAAACGGTGTTTCCGATGAAAATTCTATTCGTGATTTGCTTGATCCTCCTAGCGATCTCCACCTTGTTCGCGCAAGAGAAGCCCACAACGAGCCCGACGGTTGCGTCAATTCTCGATCAGCAACTCAGTTTCGCGGAAAATGATTTCCTTGCCGCTGCCGAGGTCATGCCGGAAGAAAAGTATTCCTTCGCGCCTTCTTCCGGCGAATTCAAGGACGTGCGCAGCTTCGCCTTGCAGGTAAGACATGTCGCGTTTGCCAACCACGTTTTTTTTGGCACGATCTTAGGCGAGAAACCGCCCGCCCCCGGGCCGACGGCAAGCAGCAGAAATGGTCCTGACTCCATAAAGACCAAGGCCCAAATCCTCGAGTATCTCCGCGAGTCATTTGCTATGGGACATCGCGCCATCGCGACCATTACACCGGACAATCTCATCACTGTTATTGAGAATGCACCTGTGTCTCGCTTCAACACCCGGCTCGCCCTCGCAAGCCATGCTTGTTCGCACGCCTACGACCATTACGGCCAAATGGTCGAGTATCTGCGAATGAACCGGATCGTACCCCCGGCCACCAGCGCGCAGCCGACTAACTCCACCAGTAAGCGCTAATCGCTAAGCGCTAAATTGCGGGCGCCCGACGTTAGGCCGGCTACCCCTAAAAACGCAGGACATGGGCGGGTCGCCCACTTCCGCGGCAGCGAAGCTCAGTTGCACATCGGACCGTAAATGGGTGCCCCATGTCTCGGGTTTTTGCGAGACTGCAGTACCCCGAATCAAATCCAGACCTGATATTACCCCTCGCTGCGCAATCCCAATTTCCTTTGCACGTATACTCAGTGGCCGCGCATGGACACTCGCCGGGATGACGAACTCTTCCCACCACGCGCCATCCGGGACAGGGCGCGTGTGTATTCCTTAATCGTATTCCGCAAAGCGCTGCTGTACACAAATTGTCCGCTGCGATGGCATTCGATCAGCCCCGCTTCTTGCAGAATTTTCAGGTGGTGAGAAACCGTAGCCGGCGTAATCCCTCTCAGCTCCACAATCTCCCCACAGTTCATCTCTGCCTTGCCGGAAATCGCCTCAAAGATCATGAGACGGGTTTCATCCGCCAGTGCTTTTGATATTTTTTCAACCTGCGATCGATCCATCATGTTTCCGCCAGTCTATCGAAATCTCCGGACTTCCGCCCGGAGTACGCCTCGGGTCGCCGGGAACAATAAAAACTCCTGAAACCTTTCATTTAGATAATCATCTAAACGTCAAAATAGTTCAAGCGGCGGGCGGCAAGCCTGGTCCACTGAACGCATTGCGGGTAAATTCATCCCGGAGGAGGCACAAAAATGAAAAGGCTTGAAGGAAAAGTAGCGGTGATCACGGGCGGCAACAGCGGTATCGGTCTGGCGGCGGCGCAACGACTGCAGGAAGAAGGCGCCCGCGTAGCCATCACGGGCCGTAATGGCAAGACCCTGGCAGACGCCGTAAACACCATTGGCAACGGCGTGCTCGCTGTGCAGGCCGATGTCGCTAGCCCCGCGGAACTCGACAAGCTCTACGCCACCGTTTCCCAAAAACTCGGCAAAATCGACGTGCTCTTTGTCAATGCAGGCATCTACAAGTTTGTCCCGCTGACGGCTACCACCGAAGACTTATACGACGAACTCTTCAATATCAATGCCAAGGGCGCTTACTTCACCATTCAGAAGGCGCTCCCATTCCTCAATGATGGCGCCTCCATTATCCTGAACACCTCCGTGGCAGACGAGAAGGGAATAGTCAACGGTTCCGTCTATGCCGCAACCAAGGCTGCCCTCCGCTCGTTCACACGCTCCATCGCCGCCGAACTCGTCGGCCGCGGCATTCGCGTGAACGCTGTCAGTCCCGGACCGATCGACACACCCGCTGGTTTTGAGCGCAGCGGATTATCCAAGGACGCGCTGGATGAGTTCGCAAAATATGTCATCAGCCAGGTACCCATGAAACGCTTTGGCCAACCCGACGAAGTCGCCGGAGCGGTTGCCTTTCTGGCCTCCTCCGACGCCTCATTTATGACCGGCGCGGAGATTCCCGTAGATGGCGGCTTGGGTCAGATCTAACGTATAGGAGTGCCGAGTGGATGGTCCCATCTGCTCGCCGAGCTAGTCTGCATCATGATAGTCGCCCCATGTCTCGCGCTCTACGCGAGACGTGGGTGCGGCGCCGCAAATCTCGGATTTTCATCTGCAATACCTGCCATTGAAGCGAGCAGAAAACTCAGTGCTAAATGCTTTTGCTAACTGCCAAGTGCCGACTCCGGACTCCTGACTCCTGACTCCTGACTCCTGACTCCCCCTCTACTTCATCACTCCCCGCTGAGCAATCCCAATATTGTCCCGAGTTGTGTCTCGTCCGCCTGGCGGATTACGTCGTGCGGGGTCTTGGCATCATGCGGGTAAGTAGCCACTCCAATGCTGGCTCGAACGTTCAGATTCAATCCTTCTTCCTGGCAGAACATGCTGGCCCGCAGTTGGTCGCGCAAACGCTTGGCTACGGTCAGCGCGGCATCTTTTCCGGTCTGCGGTAGCAACACGACAAACTCATCTCCACCATAACGGAACGCGTAATCAATCAATCGCAACTGCGCTTTTATCAGATAGCCGATCTCCGCCAGCAACTTGCTTCCAATCAGGTGACCATGAGTGTCATTCACCTGCTTGAAGTGATCAAGGTCGATGAACAAAACCGTAAATTCATAATTGAACCGCGACGAGCGATAAACCTCGGTCTCCAGAACCTTGTAAAGATGCCGAGCGTTATATAGCCCGGTGCAATCGTCGGTAATGGTCAGTTCCTGAATCTTCTCGACGGATCTGGCGTTCTCAATGGCAATGGCAGCGTAGTCAGAAAGCGAATGCAGGAAAAACATCTCCTGTTCGCTGAAGTTCTCCATGTGGACGTTAACTAGTTGAATAACGCCGAGCACCCGGTGCTTGGAGCGCAATGGGACACATATAATGGACCGGGTTTCCCACTTAGTCATCTCGTCGATCCGTTTGGCGAAGCGCGGGTCGGTATAAACGTCCGGAACAATCAGTTGCTCCCCGTGCTTGGCGACCCACCCCGCAATCCCCTCTCCAACCTTAAGTCTCACATTCTTAAGGGCTTCGGCTGCGTCGCCTACGGCAATGGCAAAATAAAGTTCCTGGTGCTCCTCATCCACCATCAGCAGCGACCAGGTATCAGGACGGAAGTATTCCGCCATCTTTTCCATGATGGTTTGCAGGATCGAATCCAGGTCGAGCATGGAGGTGAGGGCCTTGGCCACATCATGGAAGATGTTAACCTCTTGAATCTGCCGTTTGCGGTCGGCGTCGGTAGCCTCAGGCATGCCCAAAATCCTCGGTTTTCGGGAAGGAATTGCTCGAATTATATGCGCCGTCTGGAAACGGCGGCAACCAACCTTGGTAACCCGTACCCCCGAAGCCACGTGGAGCGCAATCCAACCTTTAGGGACCCCGTCTGCGAATTTTCATGGCAGGAATGCACCGGACCTAACATATATTTATAGGTTATGGATAACAGTACGGCGGCCAGGGTGGTCCCTGAGCCAGAGCGCAAGACGGGGTCTTTCGGGGGTAGCCTGAAGCGGGAGCGCGAAAAGCGCGGCATAACCCTAGACGACGTATCCCTGTCGACGAAAATTGGTCTGCGCATGCTGCGTGCTTTGGAAGAGGAAAACTTCGAGCAATTGCCCGGCGGAATTTTCAATAAAGGTTTCGTACGTGCCTACGCGCGCCATTTGGGCATCGATGAGGAGCAGGCCGTCGCCGACTATCTCGAAGCTGCAGGAGAGTCAGCCCCACCGGTAGAGCCCGTGGTTGACATTCCATCCCCGTTGCGCGATCAGGACAATAGTAAGGAAGGAGAGCCAGGCGTGCCCTGGGGCATCCTGGCCATTGTGTTGCTAGTGTTGGCGCTTGCATTATCGGTATGGAGTTACTACACCCGGGAATCTGTTAAAGACGCAAAAGGGTCTCCGCGCGCGGCGGCCACAGAGCCTCAAGCGGTGCCTGCTCCTCCGCAGCCCCCAGTCGTTTCCAGCTCAACCGCTCCTGTACTGCCTCCCCAGAGGGCGGCTGCGCCGGGCAACGTAAGCTCCCAGATCGATCTTGCAGGGCAACGTTCCAGTGCCCCCGTCGCGAAAGGCATCGGCGGCTTGGTGGGAAGCACACTCAGCAATCCCACTCTTTCTCCGGATGCAAGAAACGCCAATAATGCTGCAAAGCAACCTGCTGCCCCCGCTGTCAATAGCTTCGTGGTGCTGATCGAAGCCGAGGAAAATTCCTGGGTCTCGATTACGGCGGACGGCAAGACAATCCTCGAAGGCACCCTGATCGCGCCGGCGATAAAGGCAGTAAAGGCCCAGAAACAGATTGTGGTGAAAGCCGGCAATGTAGGTGGATTGGCCTTCTCCTTTAACGGGAAAAAGATTCCAACCCAGGGCGGAAGCGGCGAGGTAAAGGCCCTCACATTCGACGCCGGCGGTTTGCAAGTGTCGCGCTAAAAACACCGGCTAAAAAACCAGGAATTTCCGGCAACAATACCGCAAAGACGCTACAAAACTCTCAACATATGCGGCTTCGATGGGCCGAATCTATGCTTAAATCCCGAATTTTCCCCATTTGTTGCAACCTATCTCATTCCATTGTCCAGTCTGCCCCTTTAAGCGCACAGACTCGCCAAAAGGCCCAAAATCATTGCGTCAGTAACCCTTCTCTGGTAACTTTTTAGAGACCCGAAGGACGCTCATTTACGGCTGCATTGCGCTCAATCCCCTGCCAGACGTGAGACCGCTCAAGGAGAAACAATTTGCCTTCCAGAAATCGTTACTTATTTACTTCTGAATCCGTAACCGAAGGACATCCCGACAAAATTGCCGACCAGATTTCCGACGCAATTCTCGACGCCTGCCTCGCCGAAGATCCTTCCAGCCGAGTCGCTTGCGAGACCCTGATGACCACCGGCCTCGCCTTCATAGCCGGAGAGATCACCACCAAAGCCTACGTCGACTTCCCCTCCATCGTTAGAGGCACGGTAATGTCGGTAGGCTACACCGACGCCGCCTACGGGTTCGACCACGAAACCTGCGCCGTAATTTCCTCCATCCACGAACAATCCCCCGACATAGCTATGGGAGTAGACCCCGGAGGCGCCGGCGACCAGGGAATGATGTTTGGGTATGCGAGCAATGAGAATGCGGAGTTGATGCCGACGCCTATTCTTCTGGCGCATCGGCTGACACGGCGGTTGGCCGAGGTGCGGAAGAGTGGGCAGCTGGATTTTTTGCGGCCGGATGGGAAGAGCCAAGTTACGGTTGAGTACGATGAGAATAAGCGGCCGGTTCGGGTGGATGCGGTGGTGGTTTCTACTCAGCATTCTGAAACGGTGGACAACAAGAAGCTGCGGGCGGAGGTTTTGCAGCATGTGATTCAGCATGCCATTCCCGCTCATATGCTGGATGCGGATACCAAGTACCACATTAATCCTACTGGGCGTTTTGTCGTGGGTGGGCCTATGGGCGATACCGGGCTGACCGGACGCAAAATTATTGTGGATACTTATGGCGGCATGGGACGGCACGGTGGTGGCTGCTTTAGTGGCAAGGATCCGACCAAGGTGGATCGTTCGGCTTGCTACATGGCGCGCTACATTGCCAAAAATATTGTGGCGGCGGGCTTGTCGGACCGGTGCGAGGTGCAGCTGGCTTATGCGATTGGGGTGGCGGAGCCGGACAAAGTTGATCCCGCAGTTTTGCCCGAGTTAGTGCGAGCCCATTTCCGGCTGACGCCCAAGGGGATTATCGAGTCGCTGAATTTGCGTCGTCCGATTTACAAGAAGACTGCAGCCTATGGACATTTCGGCCGAACCGATCCGGATTTCACCTGGGAGGCAACCGACAAGGCTTCCAAGCTGGCCAGCGACGCTGGAGTGAAAGGCGAGCCGGTTGGGCAGACGGTGAAGCGCTAGCGCGGCGAGGCTCGGCTCTAGGCTCTAGGCTTTTGCTCTTGGCTCTCGGGTGCGCGTCAGACGGGGGAAGTCCTGCCTTGGCGTTTTGGGTGGGAACAGTTCCGGAGTGGGACGAGAAGCTTAGTGCAGTGGTGACAGAAAGATTTCTCCCCCGA
>QIAS01000044.1:0-5824 GCA_003225615.1 Acidobacteriota bacterium
AAGCTGCTGCTAAGGGCTGGCTGCGATTTTTCTGGAATAAGCAAAAATTCAAAGCGCCCGACATCGTCATTCACCGCGCAGACGACCGGATTTCTTTCGACTCCAAGTTGGCTCAGAACTCGGCGGATTTTGAATTGAATGCGGGAGGTTGGAAAGAGGAGACTTGCCGTATCTGTTATTGGCAGTTTGAAGAATCGGATGATCCACAGCGGGGCGCCGGGTACACAAATGGCCGCGACTGGCTCTGCTTGGAATGTTATGAAAGATTCGTAACTTCCGAACCCGCACCGAAGCCGGAATAGTTATCTCCTCTGAAACTCGGGCGATCCCAAAATCAGACCCTCAATTGCACCCATGTTGACTGACGGTTCGACTGGACGGTGCTTCGCGGCCGCTTCTTCGAGTTGCTTGCGAATGGTGTCATGCGTTTGCCGGGAGACGTCTCCCGCGAGCAATAAATTTTCGAGAACAGCCAGCAGCTGCTGCGAATCAGTTGGCTGGATTTCGGAATTTATCAGCCTGCCCTGATCCAGTTGCACGCCCTTCAGTTTGCCGGCCGCGAGCGCCAGCGCGAAGTTCATCCGGCCCAGCAACGCGGACGAATTCACCCAGGCCTCGGCTTTCATGGAATAGCCGGTGGGCGGCTGCATGCCATACAGCGGCATTCCCAACGTATTGAGTTCTCTCACTAACGGCTGTGCTTCGCTCACGTCGGCGCCGGTCGCGCGGACCGCGGAGACGACGAACTCCAAAGGCGTTTTCACTTTGGCGCGGTAGGCATCTGCGGACCAGAATTCCGGCGAGCGGAACATGGTGCGCAGCACTTCGCGAATGTCTCCGTCTTTCTTCAGAAAGATTTGCGCCATGCGGTCGACGAGAGCGGGGGGTGGATTGTCGGAGACGAAGCGCATGGCCAGCTTGGCAGAAATAAATCTTGCTGTGGACGGATGGCGGACCAGCAAATGCAGCACTTCTCGCCCTTCTTTCTCGCCATTATTCTTTATCTTGTGCCCCAGCACGTTTTTGGTGCCCGGCTCGTGCATGCGCGGATCGAACTTGAATCCCCCACCTTCTTGCGGTTTTTCTACGGTCCAGCCGGTGAATACGCGGGCGACTTCGGTCACATCTTTCTGGGCATAACCGCCGTTGACTCCGAGCGTGTGCAGTTCCATCAGCTCGCGGCCGTAATTCTCGTTGAGTCCGCTGCGCTTTCCCTTGCTTTTCGGTGCAGGGGGCTTCCTTCGCGTGCTGTCTGAACTCCACCAGCGGCGCGGGCGTCTTGGACTTCTTGGGAGACCCAGCGCCAAATCGGAATTCGGTCCCACGCTCAGAAAATTGTCCAGGTAGACCAGCATGGCCGGGCTTTTCGCGGTCGCAACCAGCAGGTCTTCAAATTTACCCAGCGCATGCGGACGGATCACGTCGCGCTCGTAACTGGCCAGCCAGTAGCGATCCGGTCCCTTCCCGATGAAAACATTAAAGTGATTGAACCAGAAATCAGTCATGACATCGTCGAGTTGGCGTTCGCTGTAGATGGCGCGCAGCACTTTGGCTTGCGTGAGCTCGCTGGCAATTACCTGCTGCGGATTGTTCAGAGCCAGCAGCGTTTCTTTCTGCGGCGGGCTCATGCCTTGCATTAAGGCTTCCAGTTTCGGGCCCTTCAGAGAAGCGCGTTGTTCTTCGGGCGACATGTTCAGAATTTCCTTCATGCGCTGGTCAGGAGGCAAGCTGAGAAGATCCTCAACTCGCGCCTCCACGTTCAGCCGGTCTTGGCGGCGTTGCGCCATTTGCTCATCGCTCAGGCCCTCTTTGCGCGCAGCATTGTTCGGCGGGTTGTCCGCGTCAGTGGTGGCGTTTGCCTGGGGCGTGTTCTTAACTGCCTCCTGCTTGCGTTCCTGCTTCTGTTGCATGCGCTCGACTTGCGCTTCGTAAATGGCGCGCTTTGTGGGATCAGCCGGCAGGGGACGCTTGCCATTCATCACCGCCTTGATGGCGCCCGGCGGCGGAAATTCCTGCATCATCTGGCGCGCGTTCATGCGCAGCGTGCGAAAGGGAGCAAGTCGGGCTTCCAGAGCGCTGTCGTCAATCTTTTCGGGATGAAGCTGCTGTTCGATCCACTTATCTACGCCAACCGTCATGACGCGCTGCATGTCGCCCGGCCGTGGGCCAAAGGTGAGGCGGTTAAGAGCATGCACGGCGCGCTTCTGCTCCTCCATCTGCGCAGGCACTGAATTTGCTTTTTCTTTCTTTTTGCCAGCGGCCAGCGGCACGGAGGCGATCAGCCCGACTGCTGTGAGCGCCAGCAAAACCTCGATTTTTCGGAGCCTGAGAGACATGCGGGTTCTGGCGAAGAGTAGAAAGCTTCTAGGATTATGAACCCAAATGGGCAGGAAAGTTGCTGGCCTGAGATTACCTGAGATCCTTTCATTACAAACACTTCGGCCTTCGATGGAGAGTTCGGGATGGTTCGGAATGGGAGAAAACGCCGTTCCCGCCTCTATCGGCTGGGTTCCTGCTTCACTTTTAGAACGACGAGGGTGATGTCATCGTCCTGAAGCGCGTTAGCGCAGAAGGCGCGCGCTTCCTGCTGCAGGCCTTCCACGAGTTGCTGCGCCGATTTTTCCCGGTGCGCACGAATGTACTGCAGCACTCGTTCCGCACCGAATTCGGTTCCATCAGGCGCGGCAGATTCGGTGAGGCCATCGGTGAGTAATACAACCACTTCGCCGGGGTGCAGCGTAACCGGAGGCCGTCGAAAAAATTTACTTTCCGGGAACAGACCTAGCGGAGGGCCAGTGCTGTCCAGAACGCACTCGACCTCTCCGGACTGGCGCAGCACGTAACCGGAGACGTGTCCCGCGCTGGCATAGGAGAGGGCATTGGTCTGGAGATCGAGGCCGGCCAGGATGAGAGTCACAAAACAGCCGTCGCGGAGGTCTTTGACCAGCATGCGATTGACTTGGGCCAGAATCTGCTCGAGTTCCAGGCCCATGGCGGCGAAGGAACGCAAGTAGGCGCGCGTAAGGGCCATCACCAGCGCCGATCCGAAGCCGTGCCCCTCTACATCGCCGACAGCGATAGCCAGACCGCCTCCTGGCATGGCAATGAAGTCGAAATAATCGCCACCGGTTTCTACGGCAGGATAGGCGGCTGCGGCCACATCGAAGCCGGGCATGGTTGGTGGCGCCGCGTAGAAGCGCTGTTGCACTTCGCGTGCCAGGCGAAGCTGCATATCTTGTTCCTGGCTTTTTCGTAGCTCGGTCACGTCGTGCGTCACCGAGAAAAAATACGTGAGATTGCCCGCCTCATCGTGGATGGGAGTGATGGTCTGTTCCACCCAATAAGGTTCACCAGTCTTCTTGCGATTGACGAAGGTCCCCTGGAACGGACGTCCGGCCACAATCTGGCTCCAAAGCTGACGGTAGAATCCGGCATCCTGCCGGCCGGAGTTAAGAATCCGCGGCGTTTTGCCCAGCACCTCCTCGCGGCTGTATCCGGTGATCGACTCGAACGCCGGATTTACATATTGGATGACGCCCTGCTTATCGTGCGTAAGCAGCACGTTCGTCTGCAGCGAGCGCTGCTGCTCGGTAGCGTCATGAAAAATCACCACGCCTCCGGTGAGGCCCATAACCGACCTTACCGCCCTGCCGCTGACGCTAATAAAAACTCCGGAAGGCTGCTGCGGGCTGCGCACAAAAATCAGTTCGTCGGAGAATTCCTCGCCGCGAATGGCGCGAGCCAGAGGCAATTGCTCGGCGACGAGCAAGGTGTTCTGGTCGGGCAGGTACCAGCCGTAGGCGCCACCCCACTCGGCGGGATTTGCCTTAGTGGCACTTCCCCCCAATATTTTTTCGGCCGCCGCATTGAAAAACAACAGCTTTCCATCCGCGTCGGCAACCATTACCCCCACGGGCAAGTTCTCGAAAATGATTCGTAAGGTATCTTTCTGCCGCCGCAATGTTTCGTATTTCAATTGGCTCCCCCGGAATTGTTGTCGGCCTTCGTTTCGCGGATGTCGCAAAGGATTTCGCGGTGTGGTGTGACTTCCATGGCGTGGAGCATGAGAAAAGCGAAAAGTGGCCCTATCAAGAATGCATCGGCAGGAATGGGCATCGCCTTTAGGTGGCTGATTACCGGTTGGTTTGTGGAAGTTACCGGCCGATGAGCGAGTTCAGGTCAGATAAATGCGGTTGTGATTCGCCTTGTGCTGCAGCGTGGCGGCAAGATGGTCAATGTCTCCGACTGCAATGTTGATCTCCACGTGCTCCTCCAGAAAACGCTGACGATTGCTGCCGACGGCATCGCGGCGGAGCTGGATGAGCAGCGCTTGCACTATCTCCGGGTCATACTTCTGCGGCGCCAACCGGACCAACTCACTCAAAGTTCCTCCGATGGACATCGGTTCGCGATAGGGGCGCTCGCTTGTCATGGCATCAAACGTGTCGGCCAGGGCGATAATACGCACCGGCGTCGGAATGTCTTCCATGCGCAGGCTGTCGGGATACCCGGATCCATCGCCGCGCTCATGATGCCAACGCACAATCTCAGGAACGCGCGGCCACGGGAACTGCACGCCGCTTACGATCTGATGGCCGACCACAGTGTGGTCCGCCATTTCGCGAAATTCTTCGGGATCGAGCGCGCTGGGCTTACCGAAGAGACGCTTATCCACGGCCACTTTGCCGATGTCGTGCAAATATCCGGCGGAGCGTAGCCCAGCGACTTCGCCGGAATCCATACCCAAGGCTTCTCCGATGGCGGCAGCGTAACGGCCAACCCGCAAAGAATGTCCGTGAATGTTCACGTGCTTGACGTCGATGGCAGCGGCAAAGGCCTCGAGCGTCTTGTCATAAAAACCATGCATCGAAGCCATCAAGCGCAGGTTTTCGGAAACTCGCTGGGCCAGGGTTTGCGTCAGGGCATGATTCTGTACCGCCAGCGCTACGTAACTATCCAGCAGGGCCACAGAGTCCAGTTCCTCGTCGTCATACAAAGAATCGTCCGTGCGCCTGCCGAGCGCGACCACTCCCACCAGCTTGCCGCCTACTTTCAACGGTGCAATGCACTTGAAAAGTTCAGGAGCAACGTTGCCATTGGAGCTGAGAAAAACTTCATATGTGCTGCTGTTAAGCACCATCGGGCCGCGCGCGGCGGTCAACGCATGCACGTGCTTGGGTAACAGCGGAATCAGGGCAGGCTCGGGAAGCATGTTGAAGCCCTGAGCCACAAGGGAAGTCAGGAGCGAAGGTTTGTCGCTACAAGTGAAGATCGCCCCGTCACGCGCCCCACCTGCTTCCACAATTGTAGAGAGCATGACGCGAGCAGTCTCCGAGAACTCCCGTCCCGCGGTTAGTTCGGGGCCGAGATCGGAGAGCGCTTCGACTGTGCGCAGCAACCGGCGGAAATTGTCTCTCTGCACTGCCACACTGTAGTGGGAGCCAGAATAAACCAGAGCAGAATGAGAGTAACATGCACGATAAACGCGGACGAGGCCAGCTTGTTGGTTAGTTTGGTGCTGCAATTTCGTGTGATGACGCCAGCGTCCGATACTAAAGTTCATCGAACGCTTTATTTCAGCAGAACGCGAAGAACAGGAGAGTGGCGTTGGCGGAAACTCGCTCAATCCTCGTGACCGGGGGAGCCGGTTTTATCGGCAAACATCTCTGCCCTGAGCTGACAAAACGAGGGTGGAATGTGGTGTCTTTGGACGCGAATCCACCGCCGGGCGAGGAGGGGACCAGCTGTCAGAAGTGCGACATCAGCGAGGCAGGTCCACTGGAGGCCATCTTCCAAGGCAAACAGTTTGACACGATCATCCACC
>QIAS01000044.1:5943-8988 GCA_003225615.1 Acidobacteriota bacterium
CCAGTGTTTACGGCACTCGGCCGGCGTCGGCATTCGTGAATGAGAACCAAACGCTGGCTCCGGAAAATTTGTACGGAGCCGCAAAGCGCTATGTCGAGTTGCTGGGAGAGGCTTATCGCCAGAATTCCGGAGTTCGGTTCCTGGCCTTGCGTATCGCCATTGTCGTCGGGGCGGGAGCACAGTCGACTACATCGGCTTGGCGAAGTCAGCTTTTTGAGAGCCTGAGTATGACTCGATCAAGCGAATTTGAAATCCCCTACCGTCCGGATGAGGTGCTGCCTTTAATCCATGTAGAAGATCTTGTGGCGATGCTGGCGGCCCTGGTCTCTGCTGACAAACTTGCCGGCTCTGTCTACAACTCGTTTGCGGAATCCGTCACGGCGGCAGAACTGAAAACCGAGGTCGAATTGCTGAATCCTAAAATACGCGTCCGGCTGGGGACGGCGCCAGTGAGCGGACATCCCCGGGCCATCGACAGCTCGCGTTTTGCCAGGGACTTTGGATTGGCGCCCATGCCGCTGCGGGAACGACTGCGGCGCGCGGCTGAGTCGGTTTTGAAAACTTCCTAATTCCGCTCCTGACCGCGTGGACTCAAAGGCAAAAGATTTTAAGCGCAAAGAACGCAGAGAAAAGCCGCAAAGAACGCAGAGAAAACCTTGCAACTTTGAATCATTGCAACTTTGAAACCCTGCCTAATCTAGAAATGATTCCGCAGATCTGGAAACTTCTCTACCAGGATCAGCCGCTGGGGAGGTTGCGCGGCGGACAATTCGCTATGCTCGAGAACCCAGGTGTTATCGTGCGGAACGAAGACGGCGTTGAGCCCCGCTGCCAACGCCGGGTTAATATCGGACTTCGGGCTATTCCCAATCATCCATGTGGAATCAGACGAGAGTCCATATTTTGAGGAGATGGAACGGTATGTGCCGACGTCCTTTTCTGCCACAATCTCAACGGCTGAGAAGTATTCCTTCAGCCCAGAGCGCTCTACTTTGCTGGACTGCTCCGCCAAAGCACCCTTGGTAGTCAGAATCAAATGATGTCGCTCCGTAAGGTACTGAAGCGTCTCCGTCACACCAGCCAGTATCTCGATCGGATGTTCGGCGATGGTGTGGGCAAAACTGTTGATGGTGTTGTGTAGTTCAGGGGTGAGTGGCTCAAGCGACAGACGCTCGAAGGTTTCGACCAGGGAGTGCGCAAAGCTGTGCAGCCCGTAGCCGTGCGTAAGAATGGATTCGTGCTCCACGCGATTGAGAATCTCGCGAACCTGCTCCGGGGAATACTCGCGATGATTGAGAAAAGAAATGAAGCGTGCGATGGCGCGCTCGAAATAGATGTTGTTCTCCCACAGCGTGTCATCGGCATCGATGAGCAGCGTTTGCGCACCGTTTGTCTGGGCGGCGTCCAGCATGCATGCAACATCATAAATGCTGCGGAGGGTTGTGCGGGAGAGCGGATTAGTGAGTGCACCCTCTGATAAAATCCGTATCTAATGAAAACAATGGGCCCCTTGGTTGTCGTCTTTGTATTTTTTCTTATGGTCAGTGCCAAAGAAATCCACACCAAAAAATTCAACGAAGAAGGCCGGCTTGATGACCGGCTCGGCCGCGAAGGGATCCGAGGCTGCGCGGCTGAAAGTAGCGCCTGATCTCGACAAACGGGTAGACAGGTTCCGCGAAGTACGCATGCCATTTCATTCGGCCGGCCTGACGCTCCGTGATCGCAAGATGGTTGGGAAACTGGTTGAGGCCTGCAATTATCTGGAAGACATCTTCTGGCGCCAGAGCGATCCCGAGGCCCTGGCTTTATATCAGTCTTTAGAAAGAAGCAAGAATCCTCGCGACAACCAGTTGCGACGGTATTTGTGGATCAATGCTTCGCGCTTTGACCTGCTGGACGACAACAAGCCGTTTGTCGGCACTGCTCCCATGCCGCCGGGACGCGGCTTTTATCCTCCGAACCTGACTCGCGAGCAGGTGGAACAATACGTAAAAGAGCATCCGGAGAAGAAGGCTGAAATTTATAGTTCAACGACTGTGGTGCGCTGGCACGGTGATCAGCTTGAAGGACTGCCGTACCACATCACGTACCGCTCGTTTCTCGAGCCTGCGGCGGCTGCTCTGCGGGAAGCGGCGCAGTTGAGCGCTGATCCGGCATTCGCGAACTTCCTGCGCCTTCGCGCCGACGCGCTGCTCACCGATGATTATTTCGCGAGCGACCTGGCGTGGCTTGATTTGAAAGATCCGAAGTTCGACATCATTTTTGCTCCCTATGAGACATACCTTGACGGCTTGCTGGGAGTGAAAGGTTCTTACGGCGCTGCGGTGCTCATCCGTAACGCGGAAGAGACCAGCAAGTTGGCATTGTTCCAAAAATATGTTCCGGAACTTCAGGACTCGCTGCCTTTGCCTGCAGAGGACCGTCCGTCAAAACGCGGCCTTGAAACCCCCATGGAAGTAATGGACGCACCCTTCCGCTCGGGAGACCTCACGCACGGCTACCAGGCCGTGGCGGACAATTTGCCCAATGATCCGCGCGTACACGAACAGAAAGGCACGAAGAAGATTTTTTTCAAGAATTTCATGGATGCTCGCGTGAACTACGTAATCCTCCCCGTGGCGCGCCTGGTGATGCGGCCTGAACAGGCGGCGCAGGCTTCAGCAGAAGGTTATCTTATAGGCACGATTCTGCATGAGATGTCGCACGGGCTAGGACCAAACTTTGCCCGCACTGCAGGCGGCAAGGTGAGCATTCGGGAGGCGATTGGGCCGACCTACAGCGGACTGGAGGAAGCCAAAGCAGACGTCGTGGGCATGTTGGGACTGAAATGGCTGGTGGATCATGGCGCCTTGCCCAAGGACAAGCTGGAAGAGTATTACGCGTCGTATGTAGCAGGAATTTTCCGTACGGTGCGATTCGGCACCGCGGAAGCTCATGCCAAGGCTGAACTGATGGAGTTCAACTATCTTTCCGAACGCGGCGCCCTGCAACGCGAATCTTCCGGACGCTACGCGATCGACTACGCAAAAATCCCTACCGTTATTG